>CAZHTX010000060.1:0-7538 GCA_964535475.1 uncultured Pirellulaceae bacterium | reverse complement strand
GCCCGCGGCTAGCGCCGTCGGCTCACGGTCGGTTGCCCGCGTCGGCTCACGGTCGTTAGAAAAACCAGCGGGCCAGCCGTTGATCGAGCCAGAATCGCTCGCGGCCGCTGGCCAGAAAAGCCACGTGGCCGCCGCCATCGACGATTTCCAATTCCGTGCTGGTGGGCCAAGCGGCGGTGCGAAATCCGGCGATTGGGACAATCGGATCATCATCGGCGGCCAGCACCAGCGTGGGAATTGGGTTCGCCGCCACAAATTGGTCCGCCGTGCAGCTGGCGTAGTAGTGGCTCGCGTTTTGATACCCTGACAACGGAGCCGTCACGCGGTCATCCAGTTCATATAGGGTTCGCGGGCGGCGTCGCAAATCGATTTGATTCCAGGCCTCGCTAGCGGCCAACTGGGGCGGAATATGCTTCAGCAAGTGATGGATGAAAAAGCGATTGTAGGGACGCATCCACCAACGCTGCATGTGCCGCGAGCAGCCCGCCAGGTCGATCGGCGGGGCGACCGCCGCGGCCCGTTCCAGGTTGGCCAGCACCGCTTCGCTGCGAAGCTGGCCGCAGCCGAGTTCGCCGAGCATTTTCAGTAACTGGCTGGCACCCAGCGAGACGCCGATCGTCCAAATCGGCCCGTCACTGGTCAGTTCGTGCACTTTCTCCAGGGCACGCAAGATGTCTTCGCTGCGGCCGGCATGATTGAGCTGACTGGCATGCTCGAAGCTGACTCCGGAGCCACGCATGTCGAGCCGAAACACACGCGTGCCCGCTGCGTGGAAGCGGGCCGCCAAGCGTGCCATGTAACTGGTCTGGTGGCTGCCGCTCAAGCCGTGAATTAACAGCAAGCGGGGGGCGGTTGGCAGCCAGCCGGGCGGGCAGTCCTCGTGCAAAGCCAGTTGATCGCCGTCACTCAGGGGCACCCTGTGGATCGTCGCCGGTTGTTGCGGTGGGGGGCTGCTGAGTAAAGTGGTCGCCAGCGTTTGCAAATGCCCGCCACGGACCAAGGGGTGCGAGCGAAATTGGGGGGGATGCAAAAGTGTCGTCATTTCAGCGGTCGGCACGCGGGTGGAGTGTGCGGCGAAAAAAGGGCATAATACGGCGGTTGATAGCTTTTATTTTTCGCTTCGCTCACCCCATAAATCATCTATGAGTTTGCTTGTTGTCGGTTCCGTCGCATTTGATAGTATCCATACGCCCACTGCACAGCGTGAGCGAGTACTGGGGGGGTCGGCAGTCTACTTTGCCTACGCAGCCAGCTACTTTACTCCCGTGCGTTTGGTCGGTGTGGTCGGCGAGGATTGGCCTGCTGAACATACCGCGATGCTTACCAACCGTCAGGTCGACATGGCCGGGTTGCAAGTCAAAGCGGGCGAGAAAACCTTCTTTTGGAAGGGCAAGTACCAGCCCAACATGAATGATCGCGAGACGTTGGAAGTCGAATTGAACGTGTTTGGCGAATTCGATCCGCACGTTCCCGACACTTTCCATGATAGCCGCTACGTGTTCCTCGCCAATGGCTCTCCGGTGGTGCAAGCCAAAGTGCTGGATCAGGTCAAAGATCCCGCCTTGGTGGTCGCCGATACGATGGACCTCTGGATCCAAACGCAGCACCCCGAGCTCCTGCAACTGCTCAAACGCATCGACGGCTTGGTGATTAACGACAGCGAAGCCAAGTTGCTGACCGAGGAAGAGAATCTGGTCGTCGCCGGTAAGAAAATTTTGGAACTCGGTCCACGATTCGTGATTGTCAAGAAAGGCGAGCACGGGGCGATGTTCTTCAGCGCCGATGCGGTCTTCACTCTGCCCGCTTTTCCGACCGGTGAAGTCGTCGATCCCACCGGCGCCGGCGATAGCTTTGCCGGCGGCATGATGGGATATATCGCTGCTCAGAACAAGCACGACGAGGAGACGCTCAAGCGATCACTTGCCTACGGAACACTGGTTGCCAGTTTCAACGTCGAAGACTTCAGCCTGGAGCGGATGCAAAAGATTGAACTGGGCGATCTCGATTCGCGGATGGAAACGTATCGCAAGATGTTATCGATCGTTTGATCGTGTGCGGGCACCGCGTTGCTCGCAGGCCCGTTATTTAGCAAGCCCCGTTATTTAGCAAGCCCTGTTATTTAGCAGATCCTGTTGCTTGACAAACCCGTTGTTTGGCGGATCACTCGCCATTCAGCGGGATAGTGCCCATCACGTGGTAGCTGGGGCCAGCTTTGTCGAGAAAGCTGCCCATTACCAGTACGCGGTCGGCCAGCATCTGCCCGAGTCGGCTTTCGGATTGAGCGGCAATCCGTTCTTGCAATTCGCTGGAGCCTCGCCGGCTGCCACCGCGGGTGCGTCCCAACGTCATGTGGGGAACATAATCGCGTGGTTCCGGTTTGAAACCCAGCTCGGCCAAAGCTGGCTGCAATGCTTCCACCAGGGCGGTCAGTGGTTCGCCGCCCACCGTCACCTTGGCGTAGACGACGCGAGGTTTTTCGGGAGAGGGAAAGGCGCCTGCCCCGCGAAACTCCAGCGGAAAGGCGTCATGCCCCGCGCAACACTGCTTGACGACATCGCACAATTTGGGGATATCGCGGTTGTCGACATCTCCGAGAAACTTGAGCGTCAGATGCAGGTTGTCACCGGGCACCCATTTAATCCCATCGCCGGGGCCGGACAATCGAGTCACCATCCCGGCGGCCGATTTTTGCATCGCGGCGGGAATGGGAATGGCGATAAAGCTGCGAATGTTCAGCAACGGATGATGGTCCTGCGGCAGGGTGGTTGATTGAGGGAAGCGTTAGGAGCTATTCGAAGACCATAAGAAAGGTCCGCGGCTAGCTCCGTCGGCTCACTTAACCGTCCATTCGGGCGTTGGTTCGATCGCGTCAGCCACGGGACCGCCCTGATCTTTGCGGCCGCTGCCTTCGAGGCGGCTGATCAATCGCACGGTCATGTCGTCATCGCAAGTGAGTTGGCAACTGAGCCGAATGCCCGCTTCGGTCACCCCACGGGCCTGCAGGACTTGCTGTTCGGCTACCGTCATCTGGGCGGGCTCGCCGGCGATGAACTCGACTCGGCAAGTGGTACAGCGGGCAGCACCTCCGCAAGCGTGCAATTGGTCAGTGCCAGCTTCTTCGACGAGTGCTTTGACTAGCCGTTTGCCAGCGGGGACCTCAAATTGGCCGACGTCTTCAACAGTTAACTTGGGCATGACGGGTGGGGGTGCTTTGTGGATAATCGAGAAATCAAAGGGTCGATGGTGGATCGACGACAACATGTTAGACTGCTGAGCTCAACTGTACGGAGAGTGGCAGTTCGATCAAGTGGCTTAAACCAGCGGTTAAATTGAGCGGAGTTAATGCAGGAGCCCAAACTTAAGCGTCCGAAAGCGGCAACGGAAGACGGTGTTCCCGCGGAAATCGCCAGTGCGATTACCGATTTGCGGGGGCGTTTTCCCTTGGAAACAATCTCGCGTGCCCGCCGGGTCGAAGTCAATCGCGCCCCCCACGTGACGGCTGACGAAAAGTCGATCAGCTGGCATTTTACGGTGCACGATGATTCGGATACCGAATATTCGGTGGAAATCGATCTGGAAGCCAGTCGCACGGCTGGCCGTCTCGGCGGAGCAGGCGGAATTGGCGGGCCGGGCGTAACTGGCGTAACTGGCGGGCCGGGCGTAACTGGCGGGCCGGGCGGAATTGGCGGGGCAGGGGGTGGCCGAGCTGGCGGTGCTTCCCGCACGCAATCTGATTTGGTCGCCGGGGTTTACTGCGAATGTGCTTTTTTCAGCGACAGCGGGGCTTGCGCCCATGGCTTTGCCGCCGTTGAGTACTTGGAGAATGATCTGCGGTTGCTCGATGATCGCCAGCGTCAGGCTTTGGCGGCTTTCATCGAAGCCCGCGGGGCCCGCGCCGGAGACTGGTACCTGTCGCGATTGATCGGCGCAGTTCGTGAACGTAACGAACGGGTGTCGGAAGCCGAATCACGTTTGCAGTGGCGGATCGCTCTAACAAGCGACGATCCGGAGCGGGCGCTCGGTCTGCGGATTTACGAGCAGAAACGGATGCGGCGGGGGAGTCAGTGGTCTCGTGGTCGACAGTTGGATTGGACCAGCCAAGGATTTTTAGAACTTTGTAGTCGCTCCGTGCAAGATTTGCGCGCCGGGGGTTTGCTGCGCAGCGTGGCACCTCGTTTTGATGCCAACGAGCGACAATTGGTCGAGTTGTTGCCGGCGCTGATCGGACATCCCAACGTGGTGTGGGATGATGAGCTGCGGGCCGCTGTCCACGTTTTGCATCGGCCGTTACGAATTACCGTCGCAGCGGTGGAAAAGGATCAATACGAAGTGGTGTTGCGGATGGGGCAAACGGCTATCTATCCGCCACCGCCGGGTCGCGAATTTACGACCACCGTATCGGGACAGCAATGGGATGCGCGGCGCGTCGTGTTGGCCGATCCGGCGTCTAATCAACTGTTATTCAGCCAAACGCTCGACCGCGAGTTGGCCGATTGGGTCAGCGAGTTGTTGGACCATGATCCGGCTACGCTGCAAGTCGACACCAAGACGGCGAGATCTCTGTTAGGTGTTTCGGAGCATCTCAGCCGGTTGGTCGAGATCGAAATTCCCGAGGCGCTGGCTGGTCCTCGCGAGCCGCTCACGACTTTAACACTGATGCTGGCACCACGCGAGCGAGGTTTGTTGGCTCGCATTCGCGTCGCCGATGATCGTCTCAGCGGTCCCTTGGAACCGGGAGCGGGGCCGGGAGAGATTCCCGTGGTAACGCCTGCCGGGCCGCGTCGGCTGGTGCGTGAATTCGATGCCGAGTTGTCAGCCGCGCACCACATGGCCGACCAACTCGATTTGGGACCTGCCAACGGGGAAGGGGGTTTTGATTGGTACCTGGAGTCGATCGAAATTTCGCTAGCCTTGCTCGATCGCTTGGCGGAACTCGGGGAAGCGGCGCCGCCCGTGATGTGGCCCGAGGGTAAGCGTTTGCGAATGGCCGGCGAGATCACTCCCGCTTCGCTGCGAGTTCGGATTGAAGAGAAGCATGATTGGTTTGGCATTCAAGGCACCGTTAAGATCGAAGACGAAGAGGTCACGCTGGCCAATTTGCTCAAAGCGATCCGCGACGGCGAGAAATTTGTCCGCGTGGGCGATCATACTTTTGCCAAAATCAGCGACGCATTTCGGCGACGGTTGACCCAGCTGGATGACGCTATCTTTGAAGATCGCGAGGGTGCGAAAGTAGCCCGCGTGGCCGCCCCGCTGGTCGACGATCTGCTGGGCGAAGATATGTTGGTCGAAGCGGGCGATGCCTGGAGTGCCACGCTCAAGTCGCTGGAAGTGGCTCGGAAAATGCGCCCCCGCGTGCCGAGTGGCTTGCAAGCCGATTTGCGTGAATATCAAAAAGAAGGTTACCGTTGGCTGGCTCGGCTCAGCGTTTGGGGAGCCGGTGGCGTGTTGGCGGACGACATGGGCTTGGGCAAGACGGTGCAGACGCTGGGGATCTTGATTGATCGCGGCAAGGGGGGCCCGACGCTCGTCGTGGCACCGACCAGCGTGGGGCAAAACTGGCTTAATGAGACCAACCGTTTCGCGCCCGAGCTGACTCCTTATCTTTATCGTGACCATGATCGGGAAACGTTGGTCGAACAAGTCGGGCCGGGTGATTTGGTGATCACCAGTTACGCGTTGTTGCAACGCGACGCGGCCCGTTTTGCCGCTCGTCAATGGCACACTTTGGTCTTGGATGAAGCTCAATTTATCAAGAACGCTGCTACGAAGACGGCCCGCGCCGCGCGTGATTTAAAAGCCGATTGGCGGTTAGCCCTCTCGGGCACGCCGCTGGAAAATCACGTGGGGGAATTATGGAGTTTGATGCGGACCATCTCGCCCGGCTTGTTGGGCACTTGGGAACATTTTCGCAATCGCTTTGCCGATCCCATCGAACGGCAGGGAGATAGCGAGCGGCGGGAAGCGTTGGCTCGTTTGGTACAGCCCTTCATTCTACGACGAACGAAAAGCAAGGTGTTGGCCGAGTTGCCGCCGCGTACGGAGATCAACCGCTTTGCCGAACTCGATCGCGAACAACGCAATCAGTACGAAGCGGCTCGAATGGCTGCGGTCCGCGAGTTGGGGCAACAAACAACCAGCGGCGAAGAAGGCCAGCAACGGTTCCGCGTGCTCGCTTGGCTGACTCGCTTGCGTCAATTGGCTTGCCATCCCCGCTTGGTCAATTCCAGTTGGCAGGGGAGTTCCGCCAAGATGGATTTGTTGTTGGAAACGATCGACGAATTGCGAGACGGCGAACACCGCGCGCTAATCTTCAGTCAGTTTGTCCAGCACCTGGCGCTAGTCCGCGAAGCGCTCGATGCGAAGGGTATCAGTTATCAGTATTTGGATGGTTCGACGCCGGCGGCCGAACGCCAATTGGCTGTCGATGCTTTCCAGCGTGGTGAAGGGGAATTGTTCCTGATCTCGCTTAAGGCGGGTGGTACTGGATTGAACCTGACGGCGGCCAATTACGTGCTGCACCTCGATCCTTGGTGGAACCCGGCGGTGGAAGATCAAGCCACCGACCGCGCTCACCGCATTGGTCAGCAACAAGCGGTGACGGTGATCCGGTTGGTTGCTCGCGATACGATCGAGGAGCAGATCTTGGCGATGCACGACGACAAGCGGGAGCTGGTCGCCAGCGTGCTGAGCGGAACTGATCGAGCCGGACGGATGTCGACCGACGAAATGATCACGCTGATCCGCGGTGGCGAACCCTCGTAGGCCGCGAGTGGTTGCTGTTGTCTCGCTGCGGGAAGAAAAGACTTTTTTTCCGCTTTTCTCGCTGCGCGTGACCAAAGGTGTCACAAGGCTCGCCAATACTAGTAGCAGTCAACTCATGACCGTGTGAAAAATTCTGGAAAACTTGTTGAGAAATTGGTTGAAATGGTGGTGGACTTTCGGTTACTATCCGGACGTTCATGGAGCACAGGATTGCACGTGGTCTGTGGTTATTACTGGGGAACCTAAATTAAGGGTACGGGGAGTCAACGATGGCCAAAAAGAAAGCCGCACTGCAAACGTCTGGAACGGTCAAGCGAGACAAAGAGACTGACATCGCGCTAAAGGCCATGTTGGCTCGCGAGCCTGGTTTGAAGACGACTTTGCAGCAGATTGAAAAAACGTTCGGCGATGGCGCGATCATGCCGCTCGGCGCATCGCAGCAATTGGCCATCAAGGGGGTTTCGACGGGCAGCCTTTCGCTCGACATGGCGCTCGGCGGCCAGGGGTTGCCGCGGGGTCGGATCATCGAAGTTTTTGGTCCCGAATCGAGCGGTAAAACGACGTTGGCTTTGCACGTGGCGGCCGAGGCTCAGAAAGAGGGTGGGATCGCCGCCATCATCGATGCCGAGCATGCGTTTGATCCGAGTTGGGCCAAGAAGCTGGGCGTTGAATTGGATACCTTGCTGGTCAGCCAACCGAGCAGTGGCGAAGAGGCGATGCAGATTTGCGAGATGCTGGTCAAGAGCAACGCGGTCGATGTGATCGTGATTGAC
>CAZHTX010000059.1:0-17449 GCA_964535475.1 uncultured Pirellulaceae bacterium | reverse complement strand
TCCAACGCAGCCCTGGGGAGTGTTCACCGGAGACTCCCTGTTTGTGGGCTCGGCGGGCCGGCCCGATTTACTTGGGGAAGCGAAAACAGAAGAGCTTGTCGAACAGCTATTCTCCACCCTGCGCGATTACTTTTTAAAGCTGGACGACGGGGTGATTATTTATCCTTGCCACGGCGCCGGTTCCGCCTGTGGTGCCGATATCGGGGAACGACCGATGAGCACCATTGGATATGAACGACGTACGAATCCCTTTCTCAGTTTTCAGGAATTCGCAGCCTTCAAGAAATTCGTTAGCGAGGGGGCTCCTCCTGAACCTCATCATTATAAACATCTTAAGCAGGTAAACGCCGCTGGACCGCCGTTGCTCGGACATACGCCGGTGATACCGGCTTTGACCGTGTCCCAATTCCGCTCGGCCAGCGAGCAAGCAGATTGTCAACTCGTTGATGCGCGTCAAATGCTGGCTTTTGGCGGCGGGCATATCGCGGGGGCAATCAACATTGGGCCACGCCCCGAGTTGTCGGTGTGGGCCGGGCAAATGCTGGACTACGAACGGCCGATCTTGCTGATCGTCGAACAAGCCATGGATCTTGATTCCATTCTCTGGAACTTTGCCAACACCGGGTTTGTGAACTTTGCCGGCTACTTAAGCGGCGGCATGAAGGCTTGGGAAAATGCGGGCCTACCCTTGCAGAAACTACCGCAGACCACAGTGCATGAACTGAACCAGCAATTGGATCAAGTGCAGGTGTTAGATGTTCGCTCCGCTGAAGAATGGGATGAAGGTCATATCCCCGGAGCGAGGCACTTTTATGTCGGCGACATGCGAAATGGTTTTGACGGCATCGCCGGTTATGACAAACAGCAACCGCTCGTTACCTATTGCGATAGCGGATACCGAGCGGACATTGCAGCCAGTTTATTGCAACGACAAGGCTACACCAATATTCAAAGTGTGCCCGGTAGTTGGCAAGCATGGAGAAACGCTGGATACAAAATTGAAAGCTAAGGAACGATCCACAAGGACATGATGCGATGAGAAATCGTCTGTTCACACTCGCCCTGTTATTGCTCAGCGACCCAGCGGTTGTTTTCGCCCAGGGCATTCGGGAGCTACCGGCCAACTATCCTTATCCGCCCTCAGCTTGGTCTCCCTATTTGGCTGGCGGTTTGATCGGCTTGCTGGCGATCATGACGATGACGTTATCCAAGAAAATTGTTGGCGCCTCGAGTGCGTACGCGGATCTGGCTGGTTTGATCGGCAGACTGATTTCAGCTCGCCACATTAAAAAGTCCGGCTACTACCAGCAGCATCCACCAACGCTCAGCTGGACACTGTTGTTCGTGCTCGGTGCTGTCGGTGGCTCATTTTTGTCCGCTTGGAGCGGGGGAGAACTGACGGGGTACTACCTGCAAGACTTATGGGTCGCCCGTTTTGGCAACGATAGCTTTTGGCTGCGAACCGTTGTTGGTTTTTGCGGCGGGACCGCGATGGGCTTCGGTGCTCGCCTTGCCGGAGGGTGCACCAGTGGCCATGGCATTAGCGGCACTCTGCAACTCGCCGTTGCTTCGTGGATATCCGTGCTGTGCTTTTTTGCTGGCGGCATCGTGACGGCCATGCTGCTTTATCGGCTCTAGATTGATTAGGAGTTTATAACATGGGCCTGGCGACTGAATCAACAAAGCAGGCAAGGCGAGATCAAACGCCCGAGGAAACCGACCATCGAGAGCCAGAGGTTCAATCGTGGCCATGGCTGGGCACGTCCGCGGGAAACCTCCTGCTCGGCTGCCTGTTCGGTATCATTTTCGGCTTCCTGCTGCAGAAAGGAGGTGTCGCAAGGTTTGATATTTTAGTGGGAGTGCTCCTGTTGGAAAATTTCACCGTTATCAAAGTCATGGGGACCGCAATCACGGTTGGCATGGCGGGTGTTTATTTGCTGGAACGCTCTAACATGCTTTCGCTGCAAGTCAAAGATACGGTTTTGGGCGCGAACGTATTCGGTGGTTTAATCTTTGGAGTTGGCTTTGCCCTGCTCGCTTATTGTCCCGGCACCAACGCGGCAGCCCTTGGCCAAGGAAACTTTGACGCGATCACGGGTGTGGTCGGCTTGGTATTCGGTTCCTATTTGTTTGCCTTAAGCTCTCGTGCCGTCGAGGGGACCGTCGGTGGATGGGGAAAGTATGGCAAAGTGACGCTGGCAAGCGCGCTTGGCGTCTCCCGCGGAGCTTTTGTTATCGTTGCCGTGCCCGTGTTTGTTGTGGGATTGGTTGTGCTCGAATACATGACCACTTAAAGCCATTTGATGCGGAAAAACAGCAAGGCACGGAGCAACAACCCTTGGACTGGCTAACTCGGTTGATTGGCAGCGACGCGGATACGATCCTGTGGTGGCAAATGGCGATCCGGGGCGTGCTGATCTTCTTCTATACCCTCATGCTAGTCCGGTTTGGCGGACGGCGAATCTTCGGCAAGAACACCAGTTTTGACATCGTGCTGGGTGTGATCCTTGGTTCGATCATGAGTCGCGCGCTCACTGCTAACGCTCAATTCCTACCGACCTTAGTGGCGGGAACGGTGTTGGTGGTGCTGCATTGGCTGCTGGCGAAACTAGCGACGCACAATCGACATCTGGGCCACCTGATTAAAGGCACCGAAGTGTTGCTGATCAAGGACGGCCAAATTCAACAAGACGGGCTCACTAAAACCAACATCACGGAACACGACTTGCTCGAATCGTTGCGCTCCGAGGGAAGCGTGGCAGAAATTGAACAAGTTAAACGTGCTTACCTGGAACGGAACGGAAAGGTGAGCGTAATCACGTAAATAGAAGGTGGCCAACAGCATGGTTAGCACGCAACAACAAACCAATCAGGCCCGCGAAGCCGTTAAGCCTGGAGGGCAGATTGTCGCGGAACATGCCGTCGAGCAAGACTGGGAACGCTACTTGTTTGGATCGACCGTGGTAAGAATCTTGCCCGCCCGGCAAGTTTGGCGGATTACTCCGCATGGCCAAACTTTAGGGGATGGTATGTCGGCTGCTCGTCACGCCTTGATGGGGAAAAGAGCAATTGAAATTGGCGTGGGCGCAGGTGTTCATGCGATCGCCGCTTTAAAGCTGGGGGTCCGCGTGCTCGATGGTACTGACATTGAGCCTGCCGCATTGCGAGCAACCGCCAGCAACGCCGAGTTCAACGACGTGCAATTGCGAAATCTTTGGAGCCACGATTGGTTGGATTTTGAGCCAACCGAACCGTATGACTTGATGCTTTGTAACCCTCCCTTTTGCCGCGCAGGCACTGCGGATCGCCGGAGCTTTATTGATCGCTTGATAGAGCAAAGCCCCAGGTTTCTCAGACCCGGTGGGCATTTACTGTTCGTGCAAAGCAGCATGGCGGACTTTGCCAAATCAGAACAAGCACTGGAGGCTGCGGGATACTACGCGAGCGTGATCCACCAGACTCGCCAATTGTTTCGTGACTATTACTTCGAGGAGCCAGGCTTCATTGAACAGAGCAGGGAGGTTGCTGGCGGCTTTGAGGAGATTGACGGCTGCTTGATCGAGACGCTGAGGGTTTACTTGGGCACGAAGCGAGCTTGATCGCCAGCCATCAAGGCTGTGCTGCAAAGTAAACAGCTAGCCAGACCGTTGGCCCAGCTTCCGATGTCCACTCAACCCGATGGCGCTGATGGGCTTTGATCAAGTAGTGGTCGCCAACTCCCAATCGCACGGCGGGGCCATTTTCGAAATGCAATAAACCTTCGCCTATGAGCACAACAACCCACTCGTGCTCATCACAGTCGTACCAAAAACCTGGCGGGCTACGATGTGCCGTGGAAACAATCCGTTCGATGCGAACATGGGCGTTTTCGGCGAGCACCGTCACCAGCTCTGCCGGGATTGACGCGGGCAGATCGGCGAGGAGGTTATGCACGTTACCAGCTTCCATTGTTACTAGCTTCCATCATGGAGCGTCATCGTTTGCCGGAGGATCATCCACTTGGCGATCCTCTACTGTTAAGTCACGTACCACGCGACAAGGGTTGCCGACCGCCAGTACGCCGGCAGGAATGGAACGGGTAACGACACTGCCCGCCCCAATCACAGACTTGTCGCCAATTGAAACTCCAGGGCAAATGATCGCCCCACCACCAACCCAAACGTCGGAGCCAATGGAAATTGGTTTGCCAAATTCGTGAGTGCGGCGAAGCTCAGCATTTAAAGGATGGGCGGCAGCGTAAATCTGCACAGCGGGACCGAAGAAAGTAAAGCTACCAATCTGGACCTCACAGACGTCGAGCACGACGCAATTGAAATTGAAGTAAACACGTTCACCCAAATAGATATTCCTGCCGTAGTCACAATAAAAGGGTGGCTGTAACCAGACCGTATCCCCGCCGCGGGCGAACAGCTGGGTGAGAATTTTACGCCGTGCCGCTTGATCGCGCTCGCGCGTCGCGTTGAGGTCGTGACAAAAGTCGCGAGCGACAGCGCGAGCTTCGACGAGACCAGCATCCAGCGCATCATACGGTTCACCAGCCAACATCCGGTGTAATTCTGAATCCATTAGCGATGACTCATGTCCGAGGCCAAACAAGCATATTTTCGGCTACCGCAGGACCGGACCGCTTCCGCGGGAGTCACCAGCGATAGCGCTTCAAAGTAACCACTCGGCGTACCGTTGGCGAGATTGCGGTTACCCAGGGCTCTGACTAAGCTAAGCTTTGGTAAACCGAAATAACACTCCCCAGATGATTCCGGCCGCAGGCAGTATCCGGCAAGACGCAAATTGGCGGCTGCCATTGAATGCGGCAGATACCCCATTAGGTCTTGTCGAATGCGCGCCGCTGTACTGATGTTCCAAAGTTTATGTTTCGTGTTGGCACTTTGGGGGGCCACGTCGGCTCATGGCCAAGATCAACCGGCCAAGGTCGTGCTCACGGAACCGCCGGAGAACGACCTGAGTTACGCCCTCCAAGGGGAGTTTATCGGCCCCATAAAATCGGCGGAAGGCGAGAACGAATATGTCCCCCTGGCGCTGCAACTGCGGTGCGTCGGCGGAGATAATTTTGAAGCAATGACGTTCATGGGAGGCTTGCCTGGACAAGCCAAGCACCAGCCTGGGCCGACAAAACTATTGGGGCGGCGAGCGGGCGATTTCCTGGTTCTCTCTGGTGGTCCTTGGGCAATCATTGTGGAACAAAACGGTTGCCAGATTATCGACCGCAACGGCGAACGATTGGGAAGACTGGAACGCGTCGAGCGTGTCAGCCCCACCTTAGGAGCTCCCTCCCCGGACGGCGCGATCGTGCTCTTCGATGGAACCGGCACCGACCAGTTCACCAGCGGCGAAATGACCGACGAAGGGCTGCTGACGCAAGGTTCCACCATCAAACCGATGTTGCAAGACTTTAATCTGCACGTGGAATTTCGATTGCCCTATATGCCTCAGTCGGCGGGACAATCCAGGGGAAACAGCGGCATCTATTTGATGAGTCGCTATGAGTGTCAGATCCTGGACTCGTTCGCGCAGGACATTGTCTTCAACGGCTGCGGCGCGCTATATCGTTTCAAAGCGCCCGATCTCAACATGTGCTTGCCGCCCTTAGTTTGGCAAACCTATGATGTCCAGTTCACGGCACCGCGTTGGGCTGCCGATGGTTCTAAATTGCGGGATGCTCACGTGACTTCCTGGCTAAATGGCGTCAAAATACAGGATAATGTTAGCATTCCAGGTCCGACCGGAGCTGGGAAAGCCGAAGCTCCCACACTGCTGCCAACCTTATTGCAAAACCACTCCGACCCGGTGCGTTTTCGCAATGCCTGGGTGGTCGACCGCGGTTTAATGACCACGGGCGAGTTTCCAGTGATCGCAACCGTGGATACGCCCCCAGCGGCTGCGGAAGAGGCAGCCGCTGAGCCAGCTGTTGACAGCGGCGTTGAAGCTGAGGCGGAAGCCGGAAAGTAATTGCCTGGCAGTCGATTATCCACTGGGGGTTCTTAGATGGATGCGCATGACCCGCTCGTTAATGACCCCAGCGTTGCTGACAGGTTAACTGCGTACCATGAAGCTGGCCACGCGGTCGTCGCGTTGATGGTGGGGCGGCTGGTGCAACGGGTCAGCATCCTGCCGAAGCTCACTCGACTGGGACAGTGTGAATTGAAGAAAGGTTCCGGCAAACCGCCGAAGGATTGGCTGGAGTCCGAGGGGCTGATTCTACTGGCGGGAGCCGCCGCCGAGGGGCGCATCTCAGGGCGGTACTGCTGGGCAGGCGCTGCCAACGATTTACGCCAAGTGCGAGCATTGATCTGCTCGCGAGCAGCCAGTGTCAAGCAAGCGGAGCGACTGGAAAAGCGTTGGCTCGATAAAGTGGAATCGCTGTTGGACGGGGCCGATATCTGGCTGGCCGTGGAATTGATCGCGGCAGATTTATTGACCCGGAAAACGATCAGCGGTCGAGCGGCCCGGCATCACTACGAGCAGGCCGCGGCGCGAGTGGCAAAACAGGGAAAGGGTTAGCTTTCGAACGCCTCGCAATTACCAGTGGGCGTCCTTCTTACCAGCGGGCTTCCATTTGGGCCACGACGCGGTCCGCCAGATCGTCGATCGCCGCCTGCACCTCGACTTCGAAGGACTGCCCCGCTTCGGGCACCACCCGCGTTTGTTGCCCGAAGGTTAACGCAAGGTTTCCAGTGGGTAAGAACCGATTCTCCATCAGCACCGCGCCGTTCCTGCCCACCCAGCTGGCATCGACAGAAATCGTCGTGTCAAAGGCCCGTAATTCGTCGGTTTCCGTCTCGGTCAAACCTTGCTTGCCAACGCTGACGAAGCGGCAAGTCAGCACACTGTCGGCGTTTGGGTCACCCGTCACGATGTAGGGCGTTCGATCTTGGATGCGACGCACGATTGCTTCGCTCATCCGCACACCCAAATCATGGCGAAAGGTTTCATTGCGAACGATCGGCACGTGGACAGTGCGAATGTCGGGACGAAACATGGCACGCGGGCCAAGCTGGTACCCGACGCAACCATTGGTAAGCAAAGCCAGCGTCACCAGAGTCCATTTGCACAACGACGTAGCAAATCGCCAGTTGTGGTTTTCCTTCGCGCTGTCTTGACGAGACGAGTTGACCTCTGAGCCAACAGCAACGGGCTTGGGGGGCAAAACAAACTCCATTGCGTCTACCTGTATGCTGGCTTGAGAATCCTGAGTCAGAAAGGTCGGCGAAATCACCGCGTTATCGCAAGAGGCTGCCATCCGCGCCGACCAGTGGTTTTTGCGGCTGGCCATCTGGAAACAACTTAGCCAAGAATGATAGTCGCTGCGGTGGGGTCGGCGGTTTTTCGGCGTTGCGTTGCAGGTGCTCTCGAGCGTCGTCGGCAAACGGGGTCGTAGGATACTTGTTCAAGATCTGTTGAAGATACTCTTGGGCACCTCCATAAATGCCCTGTTTCTCGCGATACAAAGCTCGTTTCCAGAGCTTCTCCGCTTGTTTAAAGACAACGATGTTCTCTGCGTTATCAAAAAACTCTCGATTTTCAGGCTTTGCCAATTCTTGCGGGAACAGCCGCCGTGAGCGTTCAATCAATTTCTCGGCTTCATCAAGTGCCAACCCGCTGTAGCTGGGCCCAGCATACATTTCCAATTTGCAACGTACGCCAAACTTGTGAGCGTTAAATTGATGTTCACTATCAGAGAAAACATCTCGCAAATCGTTGAATAATTGATCGGCCTCAAACCAATTCTCTTGTCGCATATATTCGACGGCGGTAGCCATGGTGGCATCATCGGCCAACTTGCCAGTCGGGTCGTCATAGCGCAATTGATCGAGCACCCGAATTCCGTGCCCGCCGGTATCGATCCAAGGACGGCTGGAGTCGGAGAAATTGACAGGCATCACGCTGCCCTCACGGGCAATGCCCGCATCAATCCAATACTTGCCAATGGCGAATACGCGGTTGGAAACACGTTCGGAGTGCCGTGAGCGTGGGTGATCGTTTTGCAGGGTCTTATAAGCATTCTCCGCGTCTTGCAATTCATCGGCAAAGAAGTAGCTTTCGCCGGCCATGTAGAGTGCGTCTTGCTGCAACGCGGGGCCAGGAGCAGCCTCGGCAGCTTTGAGGAATCGCTTCGCAGCTTTGACAAACGTGCCCCTGGCGTCTTCACGCGGGAGCTCGGAGGCTGTGCGAAACAGCTGATCAGCCTCGCGATACCATTGCTTGGCTTGATCTTGATCCAGTTGTTCCTTACCAGTCAAAAAGCGCCCCGTTTTGGCTAACCCGCTTCGCACGACTGTCTCACCCGGCAGGGTTGGGGTGAGCGGATCGCCAGCGCTGCTGCTGGGCGACCAACTCTGGCAACCAGCTGCTAGGACCAGCGTGAGAAGCATGCTACAGCGGAGGGCCATAATCAAATTCCTATTCCGTGGAGTGACCTGAAGGGGTCGTTGGGCAGTTTGCCCAGTCAAGTATTGGTGGCCGATATGTAAGGTTTCAGCTTGAGTGGCGCGCCAATCAAATGCGTCAGGTATTGATTCATCACGCCTCGCAGTTCGCCTCGAATTCCACTTGGCAGTTCCAGCGGCGCAGTCTGCGGCGCACAATTCGCCATCGCGTCGCGAAGCCACAAGAATGCCTCGCTGCGGATCATCACGATGCCCCGCGTGCTTTGACGACAAGCGGCGCAGACGACGCCGCCCGCTTGCCAACCGAACGGAACACGACTGTTCCGCACCGACAGATCGGGCAGCAAATCGGCTGATGCAGCCCCGCAAACGGCGCAGGAGTCGATCACCGGTTGGTGTCCGATGATGCGAAGCATTTGCAATTCGAATCGCAGTAAGCATGCGTCGACTTCCGTGTCGCCATCAAGTGCTATGAGAGTTTCTGTCGCCAGTTCATACAGAGCGGGCGAGGGATCATGTTGGTCGGTCAGTTCTCGCAGTAGTTCCGCTAGGTAATAACCAGCGTACAACCTGCGAAGGTCGCGTTGGCCAGCCCGAAAACGGCGTTCCAGCTTTGCCTCGGTCAACAAGTCGAGCATGTCTCCCGATTTTTGAATGATTAGTACGCGGCAAACGGCAAGCAAGTCAAGTGCGCCTTCGAAAGCACTTTTCGGTCGCCGCGCCCCTTTGGCAACTGCGGAAGTCTTACCAAAGTCGCGTGTCATCAGCGTGACAATCAAACTGGTCTCGCTGAACTCAATCACTCGCAGAACCAGTGCCTCGGTTTTCTCACTCGCCATGCTCGCCCAACATCGCCAAGTACTCGCTCATCTCGGCAGCCGCGTGGTTATTATTTTGCTGACGCGCGACTTCGATCCCCTCGCGAAGGAACCCGCGGGCTTCGTTGACGCGGTCCAAATCAACTAACTGTTGTGCCGCCATAAAAAAAGCCGGCACGTAGGGAGGTGTCTCACGCGTCAAACCGGCCAACCCTTCCAAACTCTCCGCGTGGTCTCCGGCTTTAGCTTGCTCCATCGCCAAACTATAGCGGAGAAAAGTGTCGCTCGGGTCATCCGCCAACATCGCTTGGATCTGTTCCAATCGGTTACTCATGATCTCATTCTCGTCCTGTAATAGTGCCAGCGATCTATGAACAATCGGCGTCAGCCAATTAATCGCATGAATTGTTTCAATTTACCCAGCCGGAACTTCCGATACTCTCGATCGTAGCATAGTGTTCACACAAAACGAGGCCAGCGATGCACGCGGTCAGATTCGGACTGTTAATCTTAGTTTTCTCGGCGGTTACGCTGCCCGAGCCCGCCCCAGCCCAGCGGCCCAACGCTCAAAATGCGGTGCGGCAGAAAGCTGGTAATGAGGTTACCCCAGCCGCCGGCCGGGTGACAGCAGCCGGTGAGCAATCATCTGGGCAA
Source organism: uncultured Pirellulaceae bacterium (assembly GCA_964535475.1). Classification (GTDB taxonomy): domain Bacteria; phylum Planctomycetota; class Planctomycetia; order Pirellulales; family Pirellulaceae; genus Laterigemmans. The sequence continues at coordinate 7,572 of CAZHTX010000059.1, read as the reverse complement.
GTTCGGCAAGTCGTCGACAATTCACCTGGAAGGGGGATCCTCGGCAGACTGTTCAACTCGGGCCCTAGTTCAAATCGAACCAGCGCAGCCAAGAAAGATGATGGTCGCCGGGTCATCGAAGCGATCGGCCCCAGCGAACCGCCCGACTGGACTGGTGTCCCCTACCACGATCCCAGCCCGGCCACCGCCGCTCGGGACGCTCGCCCATTGAGTGACCCTGGTAGCCGCTCCAGCAGAATCGCGCAACGCACACCCACACCACAGCGAACGACGACGCCACGGCGGACGACAGCATCACCCACCGCGCCACCAATTCCAGTGCCGCGGTCGCAAGCCGATGCACGGGCTAGCCGTCGGTCGGTAGCCGAGAGCCGGGAAACGCCGGCTGTGCCCTCAACCAATGAACTTATCACGTCCACTTTCCGGCCGTTGAGTGAGACCGAAAGCAGCCGCCGAAGCCGCCGTCGCAGCGTCCAAACGCTCGATATCGAGCCTTCCGATGCGGCGGAATCCACCAGCAATGAAAATCTGCTCGGGGACTCAAGCAGTTCACGCCGCAATCGCGGGACGAGCACGGCGGCAGGCACGCCCGAACCAACTGTCGCTCGCCGTTCCCTACCTCCCACCTCGGGCCAGCTTCCGCCAACCCAGCCCCAACAACAAGTGGCCCAACAACAAGTGGCCCAAGAACAAGTGGCCCAAGAACAAGTGGCCGAGCCTGAAGCGGGACAGCCAGCAGGCGAAACGTTCGCTGCAAATAGCAACGGCGGTCGAGATAGAACTCAAGAGAGAGTTGCAGAAGGAGGCCCCGATGCGCGCGTTGCCCAGGCAACACCGCAGGCGCCCAAAAAATCAGTTCCATCAACCCAACCAGCCGACCCGGCCCCGATCGAGTGGCGTCCAGCGAATCCTGAAAATACCGGAACCGTCGCCGGCAGCCCCGCTAGCAACCGGCGTCGAAACCAACTGCTCGCTCCGGAACAAGCGGTTTCGGCCCCGCAATTTGGAACGCCAGCAACAACCGCCAGCGTCGCACAAAACCAAGTCGCACAAAACCAAGTCGCACAAAACCAAGTCGCACAAAATCAAGTCGCCGAGAGCAAACCTGACAGCAGCCCGGCTACGAACAATGCTTCCGAGACAACTCCGACAGCCGTCAAGGACTTGGGGGTAACTCCTAATCTCGAAGGCCCCGCGACGGTCACTAACAGCACCGCCGTGAACACCGCTGCGGTCAACGTTAGTTCGGAAATACCTGGCTTGCGAGTGGTCACAAAGGGACCGGCCGACATTCCAGTTCGTCATGCGAGCCGGTATGAGATCAGCGTCGAAAACTTAGGTTCCTTGGCAGCGCCGGGGGCGGCAATTCAAGTCAAATTACCGACTTGGATCCAGCTGCAGAACATCGCGCCTTCGCGCGGCGAAATTGCCCGCCAAGATGACGCCAAGGAACGTCAGTTACTATGGGTCGTGGAAGGCTTGGCGGCGGGCCAAGTGGAGAAGCTTTCGCTCGAACTGGTCGCACAAGAGGCCAAGCAGTTTGACGTCGATGTCGAATGGGCTGTCGTTCCACAATCGAACAAAGCTCGCGTCAGCGTGCGTGAGCCAGCTTTGCAATTGATCATCGATGGTCCGGAACAAATTACTTACGGCACTTCGGAAACCTACACGGTGCGGGTGCTGAATCCAGGTAATGGCCCAGCCAACAACGTGGTGTTTACGCTCAGTCCAAACTCGGCGACTCCGCAAACCCAACGCGTGAACAAGATTGAGCCTGGCAAGGAAGCCAAGTTCGAGGTCGAGCTAACGGCACGCGATTTGGAGGATTTGCAGATCCATGGTCTGGCAACCGCTGATCTGAATCTGAAGCAAGAAGAAATTAAACTGATCAAGGTTGTGTCGGCGAAGCTTCAAGCGGTGCTGACGGGGCCACCAGTCAAATATCAAGATGCGATAGCCGAGTATCGCTTGCAAGTCAGCAACAGCGGGAACTCGCTCTGCACAAATGCGGTCGCGATGCTAGAGCTACCGCGTGGCCTGAAGTATCTCTCGGGCCTCGAGGCTGCTGAGGTGGCAGGCAATCAAATCCGGTGGGAGATCGCCAGTCTGGAACCTGGTCAAACAATGGAGTTTGCCTTTCGATGTCAAATGCAACAGACAGGCCAGCATCGTCTTCAGTTCAGCTGTCGCGGCTCAGCAGCCGGCGTGACCACCGTCGAGTTTGATACCCGGGTGGAAGCACTCGCTGATCTCGTGCTGACGATCGATGATCCGGTCGCTCCGGCACCAGTTGGTGAAGAAGTTACGTATCAGATAACAGTCCTCAACCGCGGCAGCAAGGCAGCCGAGCAAGTCAGCTTGCTGGCTCAGTTCAGCCACGACATCGAGCCCATTCGCATCGCGGGAGGTGAAGGGACTATCGAGCCGGGGCAAGTCAAATTCAGTCAGATTCCCACGCTGGCCGCTGGCGAATCGCTTCGCCTCAAAGTAACCGCCAAAGCGGAGAAGCCGGGACATCACCGCTTCCGCGCCGAGGTCACTTGCGGCGACACGTTACTGGTTGCCGAAGAGGCAACGCGTTATCTGGAACTCGGCAGCCAGCGGGTAAGCCGCCGCAGCGACGATCCAACTAGCGATCGTTAATCGGACTCGGCAGTGCCTTCCGCAACATTGTTTGTCGCCGTCGGTGCGCCCGCGGCGACAAACTCAAGAGGCTGTTCGGCCCGCCGATCATTAATTCGGATCGCGGTTCGACCAGCCAACAACTCACGGAATGACCGGCCGACAACTTCACCCCGCCAGCCGCGGAGCAACACGGGCAAAGCATCATCGCCGGGCTGCGTTTCGTCGCCATGATGTTCTAGTTCATAAATCAACAGCTCTCTGACGTCATCACTGTTGCCCACGATCGACGGTGCAACACGATGCTGGCGAGACATGCAAGCCATCGCCGTGGACAGAAATTGACTGAGCATTGGTGAGACCTGCTTGCGGCTACCCAATGGACGTTGGGGAAGTTCATCGTCGGGCGTCCGTAACGCATGCTCAATCGCTTGACCGATTGCCGGATACTGCGAGATCAACCCCCGCCGTTCCATGCCGCGTAACCCTTTGATCCGTTCGATCTGCGAGGATTGGCGTTTGGCAAGTTCCACGATCAAATCATCTCGCAAAATGCGACGCGGTGGCTGATCGAGTTCGCGAGCCCGCGATTCCCGCCATAACCATAACCGCCGCACAATCTCCAACTGCCGGGCGGGCAAACCGTTGGCCCCGCTGACGCGACGCCAACGCTGGGCGGACTCCAAGTCAATGACGCTGCTTTGCATTGCCGCGACCTCCTCGGACAACCATTGCGCACGCCCTAGTTTCTCAACTTCTTGTTCCAACAAATCGTGAATCTCCTCGAGCTCCGTCACGTCATGCAACGCGTACTGTAATTGCTGCGGAGTGAGCGGGCGAGTCCGCCAATTCGTGCGTGTTTCCCCCTTGGGTAAGGTCTTGCCCAGGGCGCGATTGACGAGGTTCCCGAGCGAAATGGGATACTCCCAACCGACGAATCCGGCAGCCAACTGGACATCAAACAAACCGGCAATCGGCCGCTCGGTAAATCGGTAGCAAAAGCGAGTCTCTTCCCGCGCAGCGTGCGCCAACACCACCCGCCCAGGAGTGGCAATGAATTCCCAAAAAGGAGTCGTATCGCCCACCTCGTAGGGATCGATCACGGCCAATTGGCCACCGCTGGCAACTTGAATCAAGCACAGTTCGGGACGAAAACGATCTTCAGAGACAAATTCAGTATCGAAGGCGACGCGAGGAGCAGCGGCAATCGAATCAAGAAATTGAGCTAACTCGGCAGGTGTTCGAATGGTTTCGTATTGCACGGTTCAAAATTTATTGCGTTTTTAAAAATATTGCGAAATCAGGATGCGGTAAGGTTCTCAGCCCGGTTTTCAAACTAAGTTGAGCACGCGATAACCTGCATGCCGACGTGCATGATTGCAGATTATGGCCATCGAGGATGCCCCATCAAGAAAGAAAAAAACATCATGCCCCCAGCTGGTTCCGATCAGGAGGCTCGCTCGAGTCGCAACGTCACCAATACCGTCACCAATACCGGCACCAATACCGTCACCAATACCGGCATCAATACCGGCACCACTGACGGCCAGGTCGGCGCGAGCCGCCCACTATGGGGTAATAGTGAACGTGTACTGGGTCTGTTGGTTAGTGTACGATCAATTCAAGAGGCACGCATCGCGGCAACTGCGGAGGTCGATGTGATTGATCTGAAAGAACCAGCCGCCGGGGCCCTGGGAGCCTGCCAGCCCGAGACTTGGCAACGCTGCACAACGAGCGTCCCGTTTCGCGGCCAGTGGTCCGTTGCTTTGGGAGAGGCCCGGGCCGCAATCCCCTTGGCACCCCATGTGCCCCCACAGTTTCGCTTCGCCAAAGCGGGCCCCGCTGGTATCTGCCAAACAGATCAATTGATCGACCTCTGGCAGACACTGGCCAAAAGCTTGACGCCGACGACCGAACTGGTGCCGGTCGCGTACGCCGACTTCAAAGCAGCCGATTGTCTTTCGCCGGAAACAATCATAATGGCCGCCGGTGAGTTTGCCGCCAACACAATCTTGCTCGATACCTTCGGCAAAACTGGCCGCTCCTCCATCGAGATCCTGGGCCAGCAGCGATTGAGCGATCTACTAGCTCGATGCCAAGCCTTAAAATTAAACTTGGTGATGGCCGGTTCGCTGGCGTTTGACGATATGCCCACGCTGGCTGAGTTAGGGGTAAAGCAGGTTGGCGTGCGGGGTTGCGTTTGCGTTGGCGGACGTAACGGTGAAATCGCCCCCCCATTGGTTAAACAACTGATCGCCAAGATGCGAGGCAGCGCAAATTAGCCTCGGGGAGTTAGAATGATCTCTTCTGGGGCGTTCCCACACATCATTCGCGGAGCAATGAGCTAATGGACAACTTGGGATTTATCGAACTCACGGGAAGGTCCTTGCTGGACTTGATCAACGATGGGGAAATTGACGTTGCCGAACTACACCGTGCTGGTGTAAACGGTGACTCTATTCTGCGGGTCAATCGCCACGGCGAAATTGAGCTTCGCAAGCAACACGGTTGGGACTTGGTAGGTGGCTTGATCGGTAATTACGAAAAACGCTTACACAGTGTGACTGGGTTAGATTGGGCTACCTAAGGCGGCCCAGCTCACGAGAGGGATTTGCCTGCAGAGAGATTTGCCCCGTTGATCGAACCCACCAACACAGAGATGGCCGCTGCCGAGACGGTTTCGAGCAGTCCGCCACGTCCGCTACCGAGATCAGCCTTGGTGGTTCGCCTCGGGCGTGTAACGGGGCCAATTCAGCTGCCGCTCGATGATCCGCTGACGTTCATTGCCGACTTTAACGCTCGCTACCAAGCAGCCGGTTTGAGAATCATTGCCCCGCAACCTTGACGGCCTAAGACGATGCCAAGACGCGGCGTTTTTCTTTGATTAAATCGAGCAAAGCTATTTGCGGTTTGACAAATTTGTCAACACCCTCGGCCATCAATTGCTTGTGCATGGCGGCAATGTCAACCTGCTCACGAATCTCTTCGAGCACCGGCGGTGGCGGCAATTGATCCACCTGCTTGTCGAACTGCAAATCGCTGTCGGCGACCGCCTGATTCGTTTGCGGAGGATTGGTCTGGATATCGGACCCGGCTAGAGCGGCAACATATTTCCAAGGTGGCTCGTTGGGATCCTTGGTGCCCGTGCTGGCAAAGATAATTTCCTGCTCCAAACGGGTTGATTTATCGGCCCAAAATTCCTCATTTTCAGCCCAAATCTGCTTGGCGTTAACGATCCCGACTTGGCCTTGAGCGGCGTCCGACAATTGGGGCACCGCGGCAGCCGTATAAACATCAATTCGGGACACAAAAATGCTATACACGCTTTTGAAATCCGTCATCAGGTCAAGCCTCTCGGCGCCCCGCCAGATTGCTTCCCGTGCTTGACGGTACTGGTCGACGGTAAAAATCAAAGTCACGTTCAGGGGCACGCCGGCAGCTGCCAAGTCTTCCAACGCGGCAATCCCAGCGGGTGTCGCGGGGACCTTGATCATCCGATTTGAGTGACCTTCACTCCAGAATTTGCCCAACTCAATGTACTTCGCAGTTCGCTCGGCGTCGGCAAGTCCCCTCGTGGGATCTTCCAGCAGCGGATCGAGTTCAAAACTAACCCAACCGGCATTGCCGGCTGTCTCCATCCAGCCACTCAAGAACCTCCGCTCCGCTTCGGAAACCAAATGATCGGTCAAAGCCCAGGCAATTTCCTCGTCGCTCTTCCCCTCAGCAAGCAGCGACTCAATTTGCGAATCGAGTAGTCCGCGGGCAATAATTTCACTGATGATTGCCGGATTCGAAGTGGCTCCGACGGCACCCCAGGCGAGGTTTTTCGTGATTTCTTCTGGATCGACAGAGTCAAGATAGAGCTTGGTTCCCGCATCGATCAGAGATTGAATCGCCGACATGTTAGTTCCTTCCCGATAGCTAGCTGAGGTTGTGGCCAAAAATTTGAGGGAACATCGCTTCACATTGGGGTCACGAATCTATCGCTGGAAAAACCCAACGTCTTGCCGGAACCATCCAACGCTGAAAATCATATGCCAGTCCGGCACTCCCACACCAGCTTACCATGATTCTTCATCGCCTGATTGAACAGCCCCTGGTCAGAGATAGCCCGCAGCAAGTTATCAGTTGCCGGCATTCGATTGGCACCAAATTCGCCCGAATTACCTAAAGTACGCAGACGCTGCGATCATGACAAACAAGCGGGGTAAATCAGCCGGCTAGTTGGTTTTCGATGGCCAGCGGCGTGGACGCTCGGCTTTCCGCTCGTTAGGCTATCTGCCACTCGGCGGTGGTCTTTTTGGCAGGCGCAGCTTGGCAGCCTGACGACTTGGAGAAGCTGCCGCGCCGCGATTACCGGCTGCCGCTGGAACGGAGGCGAGCCCTTTCCCGATGCCACTTTGCCCCAGCGGCAAGACAGTGCAGATGACGACTCCCTTTCTATCTCGACGCACCTATTTCCGTGCACCCAACGCGCTGCTGATTCTATTAGCAGTCTTTTTTCTAGTTCCCTTTGCCTTCCGCGGCGCCCGGATGAGCTTGGGAACGAATGAAAATAGCGTTAAAGATTGGTTACCGGATGACTTTCGGGAAACCAAAGAGCTCAACTGGTTCAGCCAATATTTTTACGGCGAGCGATTCATTCTCGTCACCTGGGATGGTTGCTCAGAGGACTCGCAACGCCTGAGCACGCTGACCGCGAAACTGGATCGCGAATCGGCCCGCGGGCGATTGGAGAACGAGGAGCAGTTAAAGCAGCGATTCGGTGATTACGAACGTGTGCAAAAATTAGCCGTCGAACTGGGGCTGCTGCTGCCTTCGAACCAGCACCACAACTGGGGCGGCATGGGGGAAATTTGGTTTACCAGCTTTTCCGGTGGTTGGTATTACCTCACCCCAGACGGCAGCCTGTTTCGCTGGAATGGCCGCGACGACTCGGTGGGCGGCTTG
>CAZHTX010000058.1:0-17465 GCA_964535475.1 uncultured Pirellulaceae bacterium | reverse complement strand
GGGGACTGTTTATCGAGCACTCGATTCTTCGCTCGAACGCTACGTGGCGGTTAAAGTCTTACGACAATCAAATAGCTCCGGCAGCAGTGTTTCCGGCGGTCCAGGTTATAATGATCGTTTGCGGCGTGAAGCGGTCTCCCAAGCTCGCTTGAATCATCCCAACGTGGTCACAATCTACTACGTGGGTCGCGAGGGAGAAGAACCGTTTCTGGCCATGGAGTTATTACCCGGGCCAACGCTGCAAGAACGGTTGGCCGACGGCCCGCTGCCCTACGATGAATTGATTCTCTACGCCAACCAAGTTGTCAAGGCGCTGGCGGCGGCCGACCTCAGCGGATTAGTGCACGGCGATATCAAACCTAGCAATCTGTTGATGGCCGGGCCGGGTCAAGTCAAGTTAAGTGATTTCGGATTATCACGTCGCAGTGGATCGGCCCGCTCCGACGGCTCCATCAGCGGCACGCCCAACTACATCGCACCCGAGTTGATCGACGGCCAGCCGCCCGATCGCCGCGCCGACATGTATGCGCTGGGCGTGACGCTCTTTGAACTAGCCTTCGCGCGAAGACCCTTTGCTTTAAAAGGCAGCTCGCTCCACCAGCGTTTGTTAAGTCATCAAACGGCGACGATTGAGTTCCCCGAAAAATGGCCAGCGGAACTCCCCGAATCATTCCGTGATGTATTAGCCCGTTTGTTGGCCAAGCATCCCGACGAACGATATCAAGATTATGGACAGCTCCAAGAGGCATTACAAAGTGTGGCACCGATCGGCAGCACGCTGGCCGGGCGCCCAGCCAGGTTTATCGCTTGGGCCATCGACATGTCGTGCTTATTCTTGCTCCAAGCCCCTTTGATCTTGCCCAACCTGGCGATGACTTTAGTGGCCATGGATAGCTACAATGAGTTTGAGCTACCAGTGTCTTATGGATGGGTGCGTTTCTTGCTTGGCTGTTTAGCGTTAGTGGGTTGGATCGGCGTGCCTGCCTTAGCATTGTGGTGGGATCTGAAACGCTGGCGAACACCTGGTCGTTATTTGATGCAGCTTCGCGTGGTTGACGTGCACGGCCTGCCACCGCCGGCCCGCGTGCTGATCGCCCGCAGCATCCTTCGTTACTTGGAGTTTTGGATTGGGGCGATTTTCTCATTGCCTTTAGTGCTATCGTTTCCAATTGCCACGGCAGTTGCCAAACTCCTCGCCCGGCTGTGGATCGTGGTCGATGGGGTGTTCGTCTTTGGTTCCACGCGGCGTCCGTTGCATGATCGCATCTGCCGCACACACGTCGTGCTGGATGAACGGAGCAGTCGGAAATTTCAGTTCAACAAGGCTACTGCTAATAAGGCTACTGCGAACAAGGCTGCTACTGACAAGGCTGCTACTGACAATCCTCGCTGAAATCGACCCCATCATAGCGATACCCCACGCCGTACACGGTGCGAATAATCGTGGGGCGACACGGGTCGAACTCAATGCGTTTCCGCAACTGGCCTGATGCTCCTCAGCGCGGAGCACCAAAGCTTCATCAATTTGTCCACGGGGTCGACCATTCACTAATTCCTCGATCATCAGGAATTCGGTCATGCGTCGCGCATCCATTTGCGCAGGCACGCGAGGGTAGAGCAGTTTATTATTCACATCCAACAAGAACGCCGACTGGACTCGCGGGTCTGACCGACGCAGCTCGGTTATCGTAAACAACCACGGAAACGATATCTTGATCTTGCAACCTCTGCACGGCCGCGATGGCAGCTTGCTTGGCTTGTTCGATTTTGCTCCCTTGCATCGAACCGCTCTTATCCAGCACGATGGTCACGTTAATCGGAGGCCGTTCCACCTCCGCCGCCATCTCAAACCCGGTCAAGGCCACGCGCAGGTAATTTGTCTGCTTTTCACCCGCCACCATTGTAGGGTGGGTTGCTGCCAGCTCCAGCTGTACTTGAGCGGCACTTGCTGCCGACGTGAAACATTGCGTGCCGCACGCCAGGCCGACTAAGAACGCTAACATCCATAAACATCGCATAGCACAAAGTCTCCAGGGAAGAAAAGTGAATCGGTCAACCGCCGATATTCACCATCATCGCCTTGTGCACCGCGACGAAGGTCGCCCCTGAGTCAAGCAAATGTAAAAAGAATCTCAGCCCGGCTTGGAAACCGCAAACGCGCACTGAAAACCGCTGAACGCATGCTCGTTGAAGCGAAGCTGAGTCAATGCGAAACACCTATGTCGAGGTGCTTTGCAGTTAGAATACCATAAAATAGAGCCAACCCAAAATCAAACCGAATAACGCCAACACAGTGAAATAAGATAGCGCCACGAGTGCAAAGGGAGCTTGCGGCTGCTCCTTGCCCATCGGCTCGTCCTCACCGGTGCTGGACTTTTTCACCAATTCCACCGAATCATCGACCAGCTCCTTACCGTGCCTGCCTGGCTCTTTACCGGGCGTCTTTGCCGGCTCATCATCAACTCTCGCGGCGGCGCGGGCCGCTGGCTCCAAGGAACCGTCAGGACGTGCTTCGCTGGGCGGGCCGGGGGAAGTTTGTGTCGACGGCGATCCAACAGCAGGGTTCTTAGCCACCGACGCTTGCTTGTCGTGCGCCGCTTCTTTGTCGCTCGCAGTTTGTTTGTCGCTCGCACTTTGTTTGCGAGTTGGCATGGGTTTGCGAGTTGTCATGGCACGTCTCCTTGAGTGGGGAGTAATTGCCGACGGTAATGGTGTGAGAATTAATTCCTCGCACCAGCCCGGTCACCGCACTCGGGCAAGCTAGGGCCCTTGGAGAGATGCGGATCGACCAGCCCCCTGATTAACCAGGGATTAGGTGGAAATCATGACCGGCGTCGTTAGTCGTCTGGCACAAGTGTGCAAGCGGCGTGCCAGAAAATATGACAAGCGACTTGCCGGCGACTTTCGGCGGTTTCCCGCCAACCTCCCTGTTCAACACACCACTCCTCAACGATAATTAGTTTTTTCGGCCGTAGTTTCACGCCCCGTCCCCCAGCCAATCGGAACGGCGAATTGAGAACGTGGGGCCGTCTAGTACGACACTCGGGAACTCAATGAATAGCACGAAGATATTCAAGATACTGGTTATCGACGATGATCGAGCGATCCACAAACTGGTAGAACAAGCCGTTGGCGATGATGCCAACGTGTTGACTGCCTCGAACGCACGCGATGGTTTGAAACTAGTCGATGAGGAGCAGCCAGATTGCGTGCTGCTCGATATCCAGCTTCCCGACACTAACGGTCTCGCGCTATTTTGTCAGATCCATGAGTTGGATTCGCGACTGCCAGTGATCTTTATCACCGTCGACGCAGGCAGTGAGACGGCGATCGAGGCGATGCAATTGGGCGCGTACGACTATGTTGCCAAACCATTACATGTCAATCAGTTAGCGGCGCTCCTCGATCGCGCGGTGCTCAACCGTCGCATGGTCAGCGTTCCCGTCGCGATTGCGGCCGATGATGAAAACCCTCATGAGGGTGAATTATTCGTCGGCAGCAGCCCGCGGATGTTGGAAGTTTTTAAAGCCATCGGACGCATCGCCAAACAGAATGTGGCGGTGCTAGTGCGCGGAGAAAGTGGTACTGGCAAAGAACTCGTCGCCCGCGCGCTGCTCCAGCATGGTGATCGGGCGGCGGGGCCTTTCTTGGCTGTAAATTGCGCGGCACTGCCGGAGAATCTACTCGAGAGCGAACTTTTTGGGCACGAAAAGGGTGCCTTTACGGGGGCCGATAATCGTCGCATCGGTAAATTCGAACAGTGCGATGGGGGCACGCTATTGCTCGACGAAATCGGCGATATGTCGCCCGCCGTGCAAGCCAAGGTGTTGCGAGTTTTGCAGGACCAGCATTTCGAGCGTTTGGGCGGGAAAAAAATGCTCCGCACCGATGTCCGCGTGATTGCCGCCACCAATCGTAACCTCGAACAGATGGTCGAAGAGGGGGACTTCCGCGAAGACCTGCTGTACCGGCTCAACGGCGTTACGATCTCCCTCCCGCCGCTGCGAGAACGCCCCAGTGATATCCCCACGTTGCTGCAGTGCTTTCTTAAGAAAGCGAAGTTTGATTTCGATAAATCAGAATTAGAAGGCATCTCAGCGCCCGCCACAGAGTTGTTGTGCAACTTTGACTGGCCCGGAAATGTGCGACAACTTCAAGCGGTTGTGCGACGCGCGGTGCTCAATACGACTGGCCCGGTCATCCTGCCCGAGGCTTTACCCGAAGAAATCCGCCAGCAACAAATCACCACAGATCAAGAACAGGCTGCGAATCATCAAGAGCTTGAACACCCACCCGAAACGCATTTAGTTGACGGCGAAAACTTGGGTGACAGCCACGAACAGCAGACCGCGATGCAACCGGTCGCAAAACAACAGATCACGGGTGGGCTCGTTGAATTTGTTGAACAGCGGCTGAGCGCCGAATCGACTAACCTCTACGCGGAAGCGGTCGAATTTATGGAACGACATTTGCTCGAACGGGTATTGAAAGAAACTGAAGGCAATCAATCCCAAGCGGCTGAGATCCTGGGGATCACTCGCGGTAAAATTCGCGACCGCATCGCTACCTACGATATCTCCGTCGATCGAAAAGTCCCTCTTAGCACATAACTTCTGACCGCAGGTTGGCTAATGAGTTCCGCTATGCCATCACACCAATCCGACATTCCCGCTCGCTTCGACGCGGCCTTGGAACGACTGGGCGGTGACGTGGTACTCTTCCGCGACATGGCTGAGATCTTCATAGAAGACTTGCCGCTGCTGATCGCGGACATGGCCCCCCTGTGGGACCAGCCCGAGCAGTGGCATGAACTGAGCCGAGCAGTTCACCGCCTCAAAGGCATGGTGGTCACCTTTGACGATAACTTGGCGGGACCGCTACAACAGCTAATTACTGCTACCCATGATGGCGACCAGCAAACAGTGAGAGTACTGCGTTACGAACTGCAAGAGGAAATTAATCAACTCTACCGGCAACTTATCAGGTTGGTGGCGAAAGCTTAAGCACCTCACCGACGCGGCGGTTGATTTCTCCCACTAACTCCCCGGGTAGCGGACCCTTCTCCGCGGCCCTGATATTTTCGGCCAGATGGCCTGGGTTAGCTGTTCCCACGATGGTGGTGTGACAAGCGGGATGCGAGAGCGTGAATCTAAGAATCAACTCCGCGGGCGACATCTCGGGCTCGCGCAGTTCGTCCAAACGGGCACGCTGCCAAACTTGATTGATCGTTTCGCGTTGAATTTCCGCCTCCGGTCCTCCCTTGCCGATTCCCCCGCGAATGATCACCCCGGCACCCCGCTCTGCGACCCGACGCAGCAATGCGTCATGCTGTGGTTCGAGGCAAGAGTAGAGTATCTGGTAACTTTCAAAAACACCCAAAGCGACCATCCCTTCCAGCTGCGGCAATGAGCTCGACACACCGAGGTGTCGAATGCGTCCCTGCTGACGAAACGCTTCCAACAGCTCAATCAGTCCGTCGCGAAGCAAATCATCCGCGGAGCCCCCGTGAAACTGTAACACGTCGACGTAATCCGTTTGCAGGCGTCGCAGGCTAGTTTCCAAGTTGCGGCGCACCACTTCGGGGGTAAAGTGATGCCGGATTTCAATATGATCGGCATGTTGCATGTAATCACAACCACACTTAGTCGCCAAATAGAACTCATCCCGCCGCGCGCTAAGATACCGACCAATTCGCTCCTCGGCTGCACCATAATCGGGGGCGGTGTCGATAAAATTAATACCCGCGTCAAGCACGGCGTGCAGCATTCGCTCCGCATCACCATCGCCAACCACCCGCACGCCCCAAGTGTTGGGCCCCCGCAACCCCATGCTCCCGTAACCGAGTTGGGTCACTTGCATTCCAGTCTTTCCATATGCAATTTTCTGCATGCCATTTTCAATCAAAAGGATAAGAAACGGATCGTGTTGTAGCGTCGCCTTTCGCTCTGCGAAAGTTTAAGCGGACCACCTTATCAAAAGCTAGTTTGCAAATCACAATCCAAAAATTACATGAATTTCTCAACCGAGCATGTGATTTAGCCGCTACAGTTAAACGGCGGATCGTGCGTTTTGACTTCAGAACAATTCAAACACTGCAGCGCAAGTGCCCGAGTCATTCCCCCCCGCGAACTCGATCCTAGGGCTAGCAAAGCGAAACGACTCGCCAGCTTGGGATCGGATCATTGAAATCTTTGGTCCCACCGTTTACCAGTGGTGCCGAAGAAGCGGACTCGGAGCAACCGACGCTGCCACGCTCACCCAGGCGGTCTTTCGCTCCGCATACGCCGGGCTTGCTGATTTTGAGAGTGACGGCCGGGGGGCGGGCTTTCGGCATTGGTTGTTGGAGATCACCATTTCAATGCTGGTCGAATTCATCGGCTCGAGGAACTCCGCGAGTAAGAAGCCGTCAACGCCGATAGCTCACGACGGCTATAATGAGCTGGCTGCGCAACTCGGGCAAAGCATTGACCAACAGCGACATCGCGAAAACGTGCTGCGGGTGCGACGGGCAATCCAATGCCTGCGGCAAGATTTCCCCGCACACACTTGGCAAGCGTTCGAGAGAGCCAGCGCTGGGAACGAGCAGATTTCAAAAATCTCCGCCGGTCTCGACATGTCAGCCGCCGCGGTGCGCGCCAGTCGTTCGCGGGTCATGCGAGTTCTCCGCGAGACCCTCGCCGGGCTCGTCGAATTGCCTGAAGAGTTCTAATCGGGCGGGCAAACCGCCATTGATGAGCATCGAGGCCGGCACAATCAGATCAATCCAAACCTTCGCCTCCGGAGACCTGCGCAGTTAGAAAACTGTCGCGTGCGGGAAAACCCTGACAGGTTTAACATCCTACCGTTGAACAAGTGACACGCTCGCATCTGCGGCTGGCACTCATTCCAGGTCGCGATTGGCGCGCATTGCAGTTCGACATCTCCATGCTGACTCGGTGCCGCACCGCCCAGTTATTTAATATTGGTCTAGAGCGCCACGGTCTCTACCATAACAAGAGTCGCAAGCATGTGCGGTAACTAGCATTATGGATTTCATTAGCCGCTTTGACATCGACAATGGCAGCTATTTTGGGCCGGCCATCTGCGGCCAATTAACCGCGATCGGCATCCCCGAACGCCTTGGTTGGCTGGGTCTGGTAGCCGCTTTACTGGGCATCATGTTCTCGGTCTGCCGAGGTATGCGCTCGCTGGCGAGGCGTCGTGAGCAAGAGTTGCTGGTGGCGACTGAGGAAGCCCGATCGGCGGCGGCGCGAGCCAACGAACAGCTGCAAGTGACCAACCAAAGACTGGCGGAATCTAATGTCTTTCTCACATCGGTGATTAACGCCAAAGCTGCGCACGTGGTCATTCTTGATCACGAAGGTAATGTGTTGCAAAGTAATCAAGCGTGGAAACGATTTTGGTTTGACAACGGCGGCACCCGCGAGCGTTCGCGTGACAAGAATTACTTGGAGGTTTGTGATCAAGCGAGCGGCGATTGTCGTGCGGATGCCAACAAAATGGGAACGGCTATTCGCAACGTGTTGCGCGGTCGTTCAACCCACGAAACCCTGACTTACGCTTGCCACAGCCCGACCGAACAACGCTGGTTCTCGGCCACCATTTCGCCCCTGGAGTCTCGCAGCGGCGGTGTTGTCATCGTCCACTACAACGTGACCGAACAAGTCTCGGCCATGGAGCGATTAAGCCGTGCCAACGAGGAAAATTCGCGATTGGCACTAGTGACCCAGCGGACCACCAACGCCGTCATTATCACCGACGCCAACCGGCGAATTACTTGGGTAAACGCCGCCTTCGAGCGGATCACGGGCTATCGGCTCGAAGAAGTTCTGGGCAAAAGCCCGGGAGCACTCTTACAATTCGATGGAACTTGCCCGCAAACTCAAGCGGCGATGCGTGATGCACTTTTGACAGGACAATCCTTCAAAGGTGAAATTCTCAATCGTTCTAAACAGGGGCGAGAGTATTGGTTAGATTTAGATATTCAGCCTATTCACAACGAAGCTGGCGAGCTGCAAGGCTTCATGGCAATCGAAAGTGAAATTACCGAGTTGATCGAAGCCACGCAGCGAGCGGAAAAATCGCTTCGCGAGATTAACGCCTTGAGAGCCGCATTAGAAGAGCACTGTCTGTTGTCCGTTGCTGATCGTGCGGGCAACATGATCGATGTGAATACAGCTTTCTGTGAGGTCAGCGGTTATACCCGCGATGAACTGCTGGGACAGAATCACAAGATTCTCAACTCCGGGTATCACCCAACTTCTTTCTGGCGCAAAGTCTGGCAACGAATTTCCAGCGGCAAACCGTGGCGAGGTGAAATCTGCAACAAGCGGAAGAATGGCGATATTTTCTGGGTCGACACCACGATCGTTCCCTGGTTTAACGAACTGGGAGAAATCGAAAAGTATGTCGCGATTCGCCTTGACGTTACCAGTGCCAAACAAGCTGCCATGAACGTCCTCGAGCTGAATCACCAACTCAAGGACAGTGTGAAAAACGCTCGTGCGTTGGCCAGATCGGCCGAATCGGCTAATCGTGCGAAGAGTGAGTTTTTAGCGAACATGAGCCACGAGATCCGCACACCGATGACAGCGATCCTCGGGTTCAATGAACAAATTGCTGCCACCTTGCAGTCACCCGAGGTTGCCGCGGCCACCTCTACTATTCAACGCAATGGCGAACATCTACTTAAACTATTGAATGATATCCTCGACCTCTCACGGATTGAATCTGGCAAACTGGAGCTGGAACAATTACCCATTTCACTCCCCGAGTTCTTGCAAGATATCGAACAAACGATGCGCGTCCGCGCGGAGGAAAATAATCTGAATTGGCGAGTCAGCTGGCACCCCTCATTGCCATTGGTCGTGAAATCAGATACCACGCGAATCCGTCAAATCCTCATCAACCTGGTCGGCAACGCGATCAAGTTCACCGAATCAGGCTCCGTCACTCTTAACATCACGGCCGAGACAATCGCCGCAGATAGTTGCGAACTCTGCTTTCAAGTTGTCGACACGGGCATCGGTATCTGCGAGACACAGCTCTCCAACCTGTTTAAACCATTCGAACAAGCCGATAGTTCGATGTCACGACGATTCGGCGGCAGTGGACTGGGCTTGGCAATTAGCCATCGCTTGTGCGATTTACTAGGCGGCAGTTTGACTTGCACGAGTCAACTGGGCGTGGGCTCCACGTTTGAACTTAGGTTGTGTGTCGCCACCGTTGACGTTCCCAGTCTCCCGCTGAAAACTCAACCCAGCCAAGCCGATGTTTCACCTCCCCTATCGACCATAACAACGACGGTAATGAAAGAACCCCCTGCGCCTGATGCGCTGGCTGGCCAGCGCATTTTGCTAGTCGAAGATGGCCCCGATAATCGCCGCTTGGTTAGCTTTATTCTCAAAAAATCAGGAGCCAGCGTGGCGACCGCCGAAAATGGCAAAGTGGGGCTGGAAATGGCGCTTGAGGCAAAATTCAGTGGGCAACCCTTTGATGTGATTCTCATGGATATGCAGATGCCCATCATGGACGGCTATACCGCGACCGCGAACCTCCGTGAACAGAAATATCACCTCCCCGTGATCGCCTTAACGGCACACGCCATGGCTGACGACCGGGCGAAGTGCCTGGCTGCGGGTTGTGATGACTACCTCACCAAACCGATCGACCGAAGCCAGCTCGTTTCGCTCGTTCGCCGCTATGCGACCGATCAACCAAAGACTGCCAAAGCGGAAATTTCGATCGGGAAATAGCCACAGCCCACAGTCCACCCCACTCTCGGCAGGTACAATGTGCGTTTTCGGAACGCTCGGGTACCACATTCACGCACAGAGTGACTCGCATCATGTTGATTGGGCGAACTAGCCAAATTTGTCGACCTGCGGCCATTGTTATTTTCGGACTTGCCATCCTCAGCGGCTTGGGTGCCCAACAATCCGCCGCGGAAGAAACCGCTTGGCTTGATCCGCAGGGGATTGGCGGCACGCTGATCATTGTTGGCGGTGGCAAAATCCCAGCAGCCGCCGAGCAAGCACTTGTCAAAGCCGTGGGGCCAGAGGGTGCTGTCGTTTGCATCGGAACTGCCGCTGCCGATCCGGAACAAGCTGCCAACTCCGCGCGAGACTGGCTCTCCAAAGCGGGGCTGGAAAACATCACAATCGCCCCCGCGGACCAAACGGCCGCGGAGACAACCGCTTCCCTCGCCGCCATGCTCAGCGAGGCCAATGGCGTTTGGATCAGCGGCGGGCAACAACAGCGTCTGGCCGATGCCTTTCTCGGTACGCCCGTTGAAACAGAACTGCAGTCGCTCGTGCAGCGTGGTGGCGTAATCGGTGGCACATCAGCGGGGGCAGCCATCATGTCGCGGGTGATGATTGCTTCCGGCCGCCAAGAACCTGAACTCGCCAGCGGGCTGGACCTGCTGCCGGGGGCGATTATTGACCAACATTTCAGCCAACGCGATCGCCTCGCTCGCAGCATCGCCGCGGTGGCAAAACACCCCCACCGCTTCGGTCTGGGAATCGATGAATCGACGGCGGTAATTGTTCGTGGTCGTCGCTTGCAAGTCGTTGGCGAGGGAACCGTCACCCGCTTACTTGCCGACTGCAACTTTCGTCCGGCCAGCCAGCAGCGATTGGCGGCCGGTCAAATCGCCGACCTGACTCAATGGCGACGCGCGGCCCAATCTCGAGCTGCCAATGTGGACCCCGGCATTCCACAATCAACCCCCACGCGCGTCAACAACGGTTCGCGCGTCAACAACGGCTCGCTCGTCATCGTTGGCGGCGGCGGTTTACCTCAACCGATCATTGACCGTTTCATCGCCCTGGCTGGTGGCCCCCAAGCACATCTCGTCTTCCTACCAACCGCCGTGCCGCCAGCGGTCGCTCGTCAGCAGAGAATCCCCGGCTTCTTGCGCAGCGCTGATGTCGCCAGCGTCACCATCTTGCCGCAAATGCTGCCGGATGAAGTCGCCTCAGAAGAATTTCAACAAGCGCTCCAACGGGCAACCGGTGTCTGGTTCGGCGGCGGACGCCAGTGGAATTTCGTCGACGCTTATGACGACACGAGCGCGGTCGAATTGTTTCATGATGTGTTGGCCCGCGGCGGCGTGATCGGCGGCAGCTCAGCCGGCGCGACCATTCAAGGTGAATTCCTCGTGCGAGGCCATCCGCTGGGCAACACCGTCATGATGGCGGAAGGGTATGAGCGCGGCTTCGCCTTCCTTCCTGGCGTTGCAATCGATCAACATTTCACCCAGCGCGGACGCCTTCCCGATCTCATCCCCGTCATCAAACGACATCCCCAACTGCTGGGGATCGGCATTGATGAAGCCACGGCGTTGATCGTGCAAGGCTCGCAAGCCGAAGTTGTCGGCAAACACTCCGTCCATTTCCTTACCGCCGAGCGCCTCGCTGAACTAGCAGACGAACCGACAACGAACGACGACCAACAAGCAGACTATAGCGCTTACTATCGTTCGTTTTCCAATGGACAAACACTTGACCTCCAAGAGCTAGGCACAACCGCCAATGTTCCCCAATAATATCGGTCGCAAACCGGGCTCCGCTACGATACCGTCTGCGGACTCCGATGTCGTCTTTAGCTCCGCGAAAGCAGTGTTTTCACGGACTTTCGCAGCGCGAAGGGGAACCACAAAACATCGCACGCTCCTCAGCCTACGCTGGGCCGGCTTGCTGCTGTGTCTTTATGTAACTCCCTCGGCAACCGCCCAGTCCGATCGTTACGAACTGGGCAAACGACTGCAGCGGTTTGAAACGACCTGGGAATCGGCCGACGAAGCTGCCAGAAAACGCTGCTTAAGACCAATGCAAACAGCCGTGACAAATTTCTTCAGTCTCAAACTACGCGGAGCCGCCGCACAACTCGACGAAGCAACTTTCGCAACCTTATCAGCCACACCAGCCACCCCCACGGAGCGCTATGCCTACTCCTTGCAACTGTTGGTAACTAATCGTGTTTCCTCAACCGCTGAAACAGAACTGGGGTTACAAGTCACACCGTTTTACGAAGCGCCCGATGTAGCAATCGACGACTTTCAATTGCTGCTACAGTTTGAGGGCCTTGGACATTCGCATCAGCATCGACATCAGGTTGACTGGAAAGTCGCTGCGGCCGGCTGCTCCCTGCCCACGAGTTCTCTACCAGCAGGCGATTACAACCTCACCGCGTCACTCATCAGTGGTGAGCAAACAATTCCCTTTGCTCAACAAATGATTTCCCGTGTCGAGAACTGGCAAGCTCGCCTGGAACGACTGCGGGAAGCCAATGAATCTCCGGAATCTACTCAGCTTACCGGCACGGCGCGGGCAACCTTCGCCGATCTACTCAGCAAACTGACCGCCCAAAGCGACCAACAGACCTTCGAAGTTGACTATCCGACGAACAACCTGCTGGAACTCTGCGAATCACTAGTGGCCGCCCCAGCAATTGCCAACACTACGCTCCGTGAGCATTCCATCGAGCATGATACTTGGTTAACTTTAGCGGACGGTTACCAGCGAATAAATATCCGCTGTCGTGCGCCGCACACCGCAAAGGATAACGCGCCACTTCCGCTGTTAATCGCCTTTCATGGTGCCGGTGGCAGCGAAAACATGTTCTTTGAAACATACGGTGCCGGGCGACTTCCGCAACTGGCCGTCGAACGGGGCTGGCTGGTCGCATCACCGCGACAGTCGCTGTTTGGCCTGGGGATGGACAGTCAACAGATCGTCACCGCCCTCGCAGAGATTTACCCCGTCGATCAACAGCGGATCTTCTTTGTTGGTCACTCGATGGGGGCCAGCCAGGTGGTCCAACAAGTCAATCGACATCCGCAGCTACCATCGGCCGCCGTCGCACTCGGCGGTGGCGGGCGGGCGGGTCGGCAAGCCAGCGAATCCAAAATCCCTTGGTACATTGCCGCCGGGGAATTTGATTTCGGACGGTCAGGAGCAAAATCGCTCGCCAACCAACTGCGAAATACCGCCGCCAAAGTCAGCTACCGCGAGTATCCTCAAGTTGAACACATGGTGATTGTGCAAGCCGCACTTGACGATGTTTTCCAGTTTCTCGACCAGCAAACCAAGGAACAATAACTTACCACCGCGGAAGACACACCCTCACTTCGCTAAATCTAAAAACACGATGGCCGAAGGGTTGCCAACCCCTGCATAGTGCCCGGTAAACTGCAGGCCGCCCGTTTCGCGGTTGACTCGAAAAACCGCAACATGGTCGGCGCGTTGATTACAGGCATAAAGAAAATTGCCGGTGGGATCGAAATTGAAACTCCGAGGATAATCACCTCGAGTCCACTCTTCGCCGAGATAGCGTAACTCGCCCGTCGTGTTAATGGCAAAGATACCAATGCTGTCGTGCAGTCGATTACCCACGTATAAGAATTTACCATCCGCCGACACTAAGATTTCCGAGCAAAAGTTGCTCCCTTCATACCCTGGGGGCAAGGTGGAAAGGGTTTGACGTTCGGTCAGCCGCCCGGTTTGCGAATCATAAGCGAAAAACACAACGGTCGACCCTTCCTCCTGCACTGAATAAAACCACTTGCCGTTGGGATGAAAATAAAAGTGACGGGGGCCATCGCCGGGTGGCAGCGAGATGGCCGGGATCTCCGCGGGAATCAGACGTCCCGCTTGCTGATCAAACTGCCAAACAAAAATTTGATCCAAACCAAGATCGACGTGCAGCACAAAACGCCCGTCGGGAGCCGCCTCGATCATGTGCGCGTGGGTGCGATCGTGCCCACTGATCGCAAAGCTACCCGGGGGCGCATTGGTCGCCTGGGTGGGGCCGATCTCTCCAGAATCTACTTTGACATCGGTTGCTTGGCCCAAACGCCCATCAGGCAAGATGGGTAGAACAGCCACCGTGCCACCAAAGTAGTTCGCCACGAAGAGAAATTTTCCCGAGGGATGAAGACTTACATAGGTCGGCCCAGCGCCGCCCGAGGGCACTGAATTCAACAGCTTCAGTTGGCCATCTTGACGATCAATCGAATAGGCGCTGACGGTGCCGATGTTGCCCGTCCCCACGCGCGCGGTTTCATCGGCCGAATACATGTGCGTGCCGGCGGAGTTGATCACCAACGAGCTGGGACTGGTTCCCGACTCGAGTAGACCAGCAGGAGTCAAATCGCCAGTTTCGCGATTGACTGAAAAGATATGAATACCCCGCCCGTTGCCCGGCGGTAGATCGACTTGAGTCGGCAAGACATCGCGGAGCGGAGCGCTGAAGGTACCCACGTAGGCCAACAACGGCCCGCTGGGGTTCGCGGGATCGTCCGCCACTGGTTTCCGCTGAGGTGATGGGGTCTGAGGTGAAGCGGCCAGCGGTGAAGTGGCAGCTAGAACCACGGAGGAGGCCAGAAAAGCACGGCGGCTGGAAGCGAACGGGGGCATGCGAAACCTTAGCGGAAGAAATGACGAACCGGTTTTTTTGTCGGCGAGCAAGCTGCTAATTGTAACTCGCCACCAGTCGGGCTTGCTACTTCTTCCCGTTTCGCGGGAATCCCAAACTGTCACGGGAAACCGGCATCGGCGGGATCGCATCTACGGGGTTGTCCGCCACCGGACGTGTCGCCCTAAAAAAGAATCTTACGTATAGTTGTATCCTCCGGTACATATAAGCTAAATTGTTCACTTGAGACAAAACGTTCACCTTCCGGAGATGGAATGATGCTGGCCAGACTAAGGACATTTACGCTGCTAGGGATTGATGCGTTGCCGGTCGATGTGGAGGTGGATCTATCGTCGGCGGCACTACCAAAAACGATTTTGGTGGGTCTTCCTGAGGCGGCAGTCAAGGAGAGCACGCATCGGGTCGAGCGAGCGATTTGCAATAGCGGCTTTGTGCGGCCCCAAGACCGCGTGGTCATTAATTTGGCCCCTGGAGACCTCCCCAAGCAGGCTCCTTCGTTTGATCTGCCAGTGGCGCTGGGGGTGCTCGCTGGCAGTGGCCAATTGTCGGGGGACAAATTACAAGAGTACGCGGTGGTTGGCGAATTGGCGCTTGAAGGCCACACGCGGCCGGTCAAGGGAGCCCTCTCGATGGCCATCGCGGCTGCCAAACAAGCCGACCTGCGTGGGCTGGTGGTGCCAGTGGCCAGTGCTCAAGAGGCAGCCGTGGTGGAAGATATCGAAGTGATCCCGGTAGCCAGCCTGGCCGAAGCGGTCGGTTTTTTTGCTGGCGTTTTGCCGATCGACCCGGCTCCCAGTCGGTTGGAAGAACTGTTTGCCGAACTCAGCAACTACGAGATCGACTTTGGCGATGTCCGTGGGCAGGAAATGGCCAAACGAGCGTTAACTTTGGCGGCTGCCGGCCAACACAATCTATTAATGGTGGGACCACCGGGCAGTGGCAAGACGATGCTAGCCAAACGATTGCCAACCATCCTGCCCGACCTCACAGCGAATGAATCGATTGAGACGACGCGGGTCTATAGTGCCCTCGGACAACTGGTGCCTGGGCAACCGCTGCTAGCAACCCGCCCTTTTCGCAGCCCCCACCACACGATCAGCGACGCGGGACTGGTCGGTGGCGGCAGCCCCCCTTCACCGGGCGAGATCTCAAAAGCTCACAACGGCATTCTGTTTCTCGATGAGTTACCGGAGTTCAACCGCAAGACGCTGGAAGTCATGCGTCAACCGTTAGAAGATGGTGTCGTCACGATTTCGCGCGCCTTGCGGTCGACCACTTTTCCCGCAGATTTCATGCTGGTGGCGGCAGCCAATCCGTGTCCCTGCGGCTATCGGGGCGACGCGCGAAGGAGCTGCAACTGTACGCTGCCGCAGATTGAAAAGTACGTCAATAAGATCTCCGGTCCGTTGCTTGACCGCATCGACATTCACATCGAAGTTCCCGCCGTCCCCTTTGAGGAATTGTCGAGCGTCGAGACGGGCAGCGATAGCCGCAGCATGCGCGAACAAGTAGTCCGGGCGCGCGCCGCTCAAGCGGGCCGGTTCGTGGGTCGCACCACCAGCTACAACGCTCAGATGAGTTCCCGTGAAGTCCGCGAATTCTGTCGACTCGACAAAGCCTCGCGTAATCAGTTGCGAGACAGCGTGGAGGAGCAAGGACTATCAGCACGAGCCCACGACAAGATCTTGCGAGTCGCCAGGACAATCGCCGACATCGAGGGAGACGCTGAAATCAGCCAAGCCCACCTCGCCGAAGCCATTAACTATCGCACCCTCGATGCTAACATTTGGACATAAATAGTCCACTAAAAAAGACGCGAAAGAGCTGAGAGCTGCCTGGGCTTACCTACCTAAAGATTTCGACAATGTCGAACAAGCTCATCGCCGTCATATGGTCAGACCATGAACCGGCAATCCCGTTCACTGTAAAGTACAAAATCGCCAATGGGATCACGCTCAATGGCATAAACAAGGCGATCACGGCCAAACTGGGGCGAGAATCGACAACTTGGGAAGGCTGAGCGGCTTTGATCATGATTCAGTCCTGTGGAAAACCCTGAAAGGCGAGACACAGGCACAAGACCAGTCATTAAACAGCCTGGCCAGTGACCTAGCAGACTGAGAGCCCAGGCCGAGCATAGCTATTCGTCAAAAATGACTTTTTCTGAAAAAAATCTATCCGAAAACCATAAAAAAGGCCCGCGGCTAGCGCCGTCGGCTCACAGTTTTCGGATAGGTTCTAAGCACCTCGGCATAAGTCATTTAACAAAACGGAATCAGCCGGAAAACGCTAGCGTCCGGGTCCTCGGAACCGCGAGCTAGCGCTCAACGGCTGATATAACCGAAAGATCACACACCCTCTATTTTCCCGCCCAAATCGCGCCGATCTTTCGCTGCCACAATTTTTCATTGAAGGCGGGAAGGTCCTTGTTCAAGATCTTGTCAGCTTGCTGCTTGAGCGATTCCCAGCGAGCATCTAACTCGCTGCGACGATTCCTTGAAGCCTTCGTGACGCGTGGAATATCACTCTCCGTCTGGTTGATCAAGAACAAGTACTCGGCGGTAAACTTGTTTGGAAAGTTCTCCACGTCATCGTAGGCTTTGGATTTCCGCTGCACCATTTCGTCGTCCCACTGCTTTAGCTTCTCCGCCAGCGATTCACCCTCCTGCCTGAGAGCGGCTAAAGATTCATCATCTCCCAGCTTGATTATCAACTCGCGCAACTGGCTATCGATCTGATGCAGTTGGTTAGTCTTGTTGTGCATCTCGGCCAGCGTCTGTTCCATTTCGGTCATTGCGCGGTGGTACTCGAGGTAGTCCGTCGCGGGGAGCAGGATCAGCGGATGAGCGAGAATTTCAGCCGAGGTTTCGCGAGCCTGGCCTTCTTGCGTCAGAATCAACTGATAAGTGCCGGGGATCACCTTGTGACCTCGATAACTGCCTTCGATATAGACTTCGGGAACTCCCCGCATCCTCGCGTGCCGCATGTCCCACACGAAGCGATTGAGCCCCGGTTCTCGTGAGAGA
>CAZHTX010000057.1:8053-17528 GCA_964535475.1 uncultured Pirellulaceae bacterium | reverse complement strand
CTTGATCGCCGGTTCGCTGTTGTTGACCAATTTGTCGACGGAGCAAATGGTGGGGCTCAACGGTGACGCCTTCACCGATGGGCTGTGCGTGATGGTTTGGGAAGTGGTATGCGTCGTCGCCTTGGTCTTTATGGCTTGGTTTTTTCTACCCCGCTTTCTCAAAAGCGGTGTGGCGACGGTACCTCAATACTTGGAGATTCGGTTTGATCACCAAACTCAAGTGATCACGAATTTGATTTTCTTGATCGCCTACGTGGGGATCTTGTTGCCGATCATTTTATACACCGGCGCGCGCGGCATGATTGACATTCTCAACATCACACCGATGTTGGGAACGTTGCCGGAGCAGCTTGGTGCCGAACCGGAAACGGTCTCGCTTTGGTTGATCGTCATTGTGGTTGGTTTGTTAGGCTCTGTGTACGCCTTGTTTGGCGGACTCCGCACGGTTGCGGTATCGGACACGCTGAACGGTGTCGGTTTGTTTGTTGGTGGATTTCTGATTACTGGATTTGCGCTTAGCTACCTAGGTGACGGAGAAGGCATCAGGGCGGGTGCTAATTTCCTGTACGAGGATCAACGGGAACGATTCAACTCGGTGGGCGCTCCTGATTCGAAAGTTCCCTTCGGAACGATCTTCTCCGGTATTTTTCTGCTCAATTTGTTTTACTGGACGACGAACCAGCAGATCATTCAGCGAACGTTCGGTGCCAGCAGTTTGGCCGAGGGCCAGAAGGGAGTGTTGCTGACCGGAGCATTGAAACTGCTGGGGCCTTTGTACCTAGTGATCCCCGGGATGATTGCTTACAGCATTTTCGCGGGTGACGACATCCAACCTGCCCAAGCGTACGGCAAGCTAGTGAACTTGGTGTTGCCGCCATATTTGACAGGCTTTTTCGCCGCCGCCATGATTGGCGCAATTCTTTCCAGTTTCAACTCGGCGCTCAACAGTTCCTGCACACTCTTTAGTTTGGGGCTTTACAAGAGCGTGTTGGCCAAGCAAGCGAGTGAGCAGCAAGTGGTCCGTTCGGGAAAGATCTTTGGATGGATCGTTGCTTTCTCCGCCATGGGGATCGCACCCTTTTTGGCCGACATCCCCAGCATTTTCGGCTACTTGCAGAAAATGAACGGGATGTACTTCATTCCAATTTTTGCCGTGGTTGTGGTCGGTATGATGACCAAGCGTGTCCCGGCGATCGCCGCAAAGTTATGCTTGGTTGCCGGTTTCGCAATCATTGCGATTGGTTATTTTGTATATCCGTTCAATGCCATTGTGGCCTCCATGCATGAGTATCAATTCCTGGGAGTTGTGTTTGCCTGGTTAGTGGTCTTCATGTTGGTCATTGGCGAAGTTGCCCCCCGCAAAACTGAGTTTGTTCAAGAAGATGTGAAAGCGGTTGATATGACACCGTGGCGTTTTGCCACCCCGGCGGGGCTTTTGCTGATTTTGATTGTCCTCACGATTTACATCACTTTTGCCGATTTCTCGGTTCTTCAGCCAAATGAGGTTGTCTCAAATGTCGAAAGTCAAACTGCGCTTACTGAGTAAGCAAACGCTGTTTCATTTATCCCTGATCGTAATGCTAGGATTTGCTTGGCCAACTCGCGGTCAGGCCGATACGCGGGTCGAGGATTTTGACAGTATCAAGCTTTATACGATCAGCAACACCTCGGGTATGACCATCAAGGTCACCAACTATGGGGCCATCATCACCTCGATCATGGTGCCTGATCGCGACGGCAAATTGGCGGATGTGGCTTTGGGATATAACCGTGTGGAAGACTACATCAACGCGGTTGACAAACCTTACTTTGGGGCGATCGTTGGGCGTTACGGTAATCGCATCGCCAAAGGGGCTTTTACGCTCAATGGTGAGCAATACAGTCTGGCGGTTAACAATGGCCCCAACCACTTGCACGGTGGGGTGATTGGATTTGACAAAGTGGTATGGACCGCTGCACCCGTCGGGGGCGAGAACGCGATTGAGTTATCTTATCTGGCGAAAGACAAAGAAGAAGGTTATCCCGGCAACCTGCGTATTTCGGTCACTTATCGGTTGACTGATGATAATGCCATCGTCGTCGAGTATTTGGCGGAGACTGACAAGGCCACGCCGGTCAATCTTACTCAACACACGTATTTCAACTTGCAAGGGGAAGGCGAAGGTACGATCCTGGACCACCAATTGATGTTGAATGCTGACCGGTACACGCCGGTCGACGAGAGCTTGATTCCCACTGGGGAACTCGCTGCTGTTGCCGGAACGCCGTTTGACTTTACCGAGGCCAAGGCGATTGGACGCGACATCGGCAAGGAGCACCAGCAACTGACTTTTGGCGGCGGTTTTGATCACAACTGGGTGTTGAATGCAGGTCCGCAGGTGGATGGGTTAACATTGGCAGCCCGCGTCTATGAACCCAGTTCGGGGCGACAGTTGGAGATCCTGACCAGCGAACCGGGGATTCAGTTCTACTGCGGGAATTTTTTAGATGGCCGCTTGCAGGGTAAGTCGGGAAAGCCCTACGAGCATCGAGGAGGATTTTGTTTGGAGACGCAGCACTTTCCCGACAGTCCCAATCAGCCCAATTTTCCCTCCACCATTTTGGAACCTGGCGAGAAATATGAAAGCACGACGGTTTTCAAATTTACCGCGCGTTAAGGATTGGTTTGGCGGCGATATTCGCCAGGAGTTGTTCCAGTCATCCGTTTGAAGACGACGTGCAGATATTCCGGGTGCTCGAAGCCGCAGAGAGCCGCAATTTGTTCGGTGGAAAGTTCCGTGGTCGCCAGAAGTTCGCGCACACGTTTTACTTGCGCGTTGCGGATTTCCTGCTGGGGCGTGCGTCCCAGCAGTTTGCGAAATTGCCGTTCCAGGGTGCTGCGCGAGACAGCGCAGTGCTCGACCACGTCAAGCACGCTGATATTGCGGCAAGCGCGCTGGCGGATGAAATGCAGGGCCATGGCGATTGCCGGATCGTCGATGGCGACAATATCGGTCGATTGTCGCGTCGCCACACCGCGAGGTTCAAGAATGTGGACCAATTGGGCAGGTTCGGTGCCGGCCATCAGCGCGGATAACAGCTCGGCCGCGCGAAACCCAACCAACTCCGCGTTGGGGATTACGCTGGACAGCGGGGGCGAGCTGATTTGGCAAAGAATTTCATCGTTGTCGACGCCGATCACGGCGACTTCTTCTGGTACGGCGTAACCAATTTTTGCGCAAGAGTCGAGCAAGTGTTGTCCGCGGATATCATTGCAAGCCATTAATCCACAGGGGCGACTTTGTGAGCGCAACCATTCGATCAGCAAGCGTTGCTCGTCCTCCCATGGTTTAGCCTGGGGGCCAACCCAGTGCGATTCCAAACTGCGGCACTGGAAACCTGCCGCGGCGACTCGGTCGGCAAAGGCGACTTGACGACGGTGCGACCAAGCCTCGTCCTTGAACCCGCAGAAGCCGAAGTGACGGAAGCCTCGTTCCAACAAGTGCTCTGCCGCCATTCGTCCAATGGCCGCATCGTCGGAGCGGACCAGTGGTAACCCCGAGTCGTCGCGTCGGTCGGTGAGTTCTACGAGCGGGATGCCCAAGGCTTGAATGGCTGCGATCAAATCTGGGGTGGTAGCTCGCGAGATGATTCCATCACCGCTCCAGGAAGCCAGCCATGCGGGTGGCTCTTGAGTCAAGTCGCGCTGTTCTAAAAACACCGACCAGTCATCGCGGACGCGTTTAAACCGCACGATGCCAGCCAGCAGGTTTCTGCCATAACTGCTCGACGTTTCAATAATTAAAGCAACTTGTTTTTTCATCACCTCAGTTTCGTCACCGCAACTATCCAAGGCAACTCCCGACGACGAAAAGTTGCGATTGAGCCGCGGGAATTTGAGACGACATCCCCTCCGCACTTGGGACGATACACTATTCGAAAACTGTCTACCGCGGCGACGCTCGCTGCGGTTTCCTCTGCCTTCGAAAAGTCTCTGCGTCATTCTGTCGATTGAATCCCCTAAGTTACCAGACACAATTTGAATATTCGATACAATCGGTCCGCCAACTCATTTCGCAATTGGTAAAGTTTGCACTTTGACTGCAAAAAACGAGCTAGTGTTTTCCATCAGACGACTTCTACTAACCTGTGATTGCAGGTTTACTTTCAATCTTTGCTCAGCGAATTGCTAAATATGATAGACCTAATTCCGGTTTTGCTCAGCGGGCTTGTTGCTGGTGGTGTGATTGGTTTTTTAATTGCGAACAGTCGCACGGGCGATGCTCGCAACGATCAAACTTCCCCGTCGAAAGAGAATGACGGTGAAGATGGTAATCGACTGGAGGATGTTGCCAAGAAGATCCAGTCCCTAACGCTCACGGTCGCTGCGGATGTTGATGCACACCAAATTCGCATGGAAGGAATCACCAACAATTTAGAATGCTCTGGTGGCCAGATGTCAGCGGCGGCGATCGTCGACACGGTAGCCGAACTTGTTGCGGCGAACCGTCAAATGCAACAGCGTTTGGAGGACTCACAGGTGAAATTCCAAGAGCAATCGTCTTTGCTGCAGTCGACGCGACAGATGGCCAATTGTGACGCGCTAACTGGGTTGGCGAATCGGCGCTATTTAGATGACAAGCTAGCCGCACTCGCTCAAAATCCAAGCACTGAGGAGCAATTGGTGGCGATGGTCGATATCGACTACTTCAAATCAATCAACGATGCATTCGGGCACCAAACCGGCGACTTAATTCTCAACCGTTTCGGAGCATTGCTGTCCGAACGCCTTCGTTCGCATGCGACTTGCATACGTTATGGAGGTGAGGAATTTGCCATCATTAGTCGCTTGAAATCATGGCGTGAATTTGCTACGGAGATTGATAAGGTTCGCAAAGAGATGGAGGCAATGCGGCTGATAGCCGCAGATGCCGACCGAGTCGTTACCTTTAGCAGCGGGATCGCCCAGCGGACTGCAGAGGAAGACCCCAAGCAATGGCTGGAGAGAGCCGACAAAGCCTTGTACGAAGCGAAACACGGTGGCCGAAATGCCGTCTACGTCTATTTGGATCGGATCAGTCGCTTTTCAGAAAAGGTTTCGCAGCGTACCAAGATTGCGGCTCCCGCGACTCCCGCCAGCCCATCGTCCAGCGACCAAGGTGCAGCAGCCAGCGATAGCCAACCCGCTAAAGTGGCTGGAGTCGACGGCCGTCAATGCCTCGTATCACAATTTCGCACGATGGCCGCGAACGTCAATTCGGATCAAGTTCAATTAGCGGCCGTCGCCGTGCGGTTACCCAGCATGGCGCTGAACGAAGAGCAACGCCGGGACATTTTAGACTGCTCGCGTCGCCTGTTGCGATCGGTGGACAAGGTTGGTTTTGATGATCCGCGAACTTTGTTAAGCTTGATGGTCACCAGCGGTGCAGCGAAAGCCGAGGAGCGAGCCGAGCAATTGCTTGAGCAAGTGAATCAAACGTTGCATGAATTGACCGAGGATGACTCAAGTCCAGCCGCTTCCGTGGGCGTCGGCTTGATGCTCGACGACTTGACGGCGGAGGAAGTGATCAGTCAAGCTACCGAACGTGCCGATCAGGCGATCATTGCTTGAGACT
The DNA here is from genome assembly GCA_964535475.1 of uncultured Pirellulaceae bacterium. GTDB lineage: Bacteria > Planctomycetota > Planctomycetia > Pirellulales > Pirellulaceae > Laterigemmans. The sequence continues at coordinate 11,934 of CAZHTX010000057.1, read as the reverse complement.
TAGAACCTATCCGAAAACCGTTAGCCGCTTTAGCGCTAGCCGCGGTTTTTAGACTTAGAACCTATCCGAAAATCGTTAGCCGCTTTGGCGCTAGCCGCGGTTTTTAGACTTAGAACCTATCCGAAAACCGTTAGCCGCTTTAGCGCTAGCCGCGGTTATTTTGGGTTTTCGGATGGGTTCTCAACGCGAGGGAAATCGAGAATGCAGGTCATACCACCATTTCATTTAGCTTTCCCTGTCCATGATCTTGAAGCCGCTCGCGCTTTTTACGGCGAATTGTTGGGCTGTCGCGAAGGTCGGAGCGACACCGACTGGATCGACTATGATTTTTTCGGCCATCAGTTAGTCGCGCATCGCACTCCGCAGGCTACCGCCAGCGAATCACCCAGTCACAACCCAGTGGATGGCCATCAAGTCCCGGTGCCGCACTTTGGTGTCGTATTGCCTTGGGACCAATGGCATCAATTGAGAGATCGCGTCCTCCAAGCGGAAGTTCAGTTTGTCATTGAGCCCTGCATTCGCTTTGCCGGTCAAGTCGGCGAGCAAGCGACGATGTTTTTTCTCGATCCGTCTGGCAACGCGCTTGAGTTTAAGGCTTTTCGCGACCCGGCACAGCTGTTCGCAACATAGATGCTGGTCGCTAGCATAGATCCGCTGCCGAGGGGATAGACGTCCACCCAGGATGCCAGCAGTGGAATGGCACAATCGTTGCTGTTGAGTGAGAGCACGTAACTTTCTTCGTGCTCCCAACATCAGCCCCTGCCTAATTCCATGCCATCCACTCAGCAACAAACTGGCGTTCAGTTCGTAAAATCGCTCGCCGAATTGACGAATCAAGATACGGCGATCGTGGGAGGAAAAAATGCCTCGCTGGGCGAAATGATCAGCGTTCTCTCTTCGCAAGGGGTCCGCGTGCCGGGGGGATTTGCCACAACGGCGGAGGCGTATCGCCGTTTCATCAAGGAGAATTCGCTGCGACAGCCGATCGCCGAGCAACTTGAGCGGATGAAGTCGGCAGAACAGTCCCTGGAAGAAACCGGAAAAGAGATCCGACGTCTCATCGAGGAGGCGGAGTTTCCCTCTGAAGTTGAGTCGACGATCCGGCAAGCCTATCGTGATCTATCGCAGCAGCACGGCTGTGAATCTTTGGCGGTTGCCGCTCGCAGCAGCGCCACCGCGGAAGACTTGCCGGAAGCCAGCTTTGCCGGCCAGCAGGAGACATTCCTAAATGTGCAGGGCGAGGATGCGGTCTTGGAAGCTTGCAAAGGTTGCTATGCTTCGTTGTTCACGGATCGGGCGATCTCTTATCGCGAACAAAAAGGTTTCGACCACCTGCAGGTTGCTTTGTCGGTGGGCGTGCAGAATATGGTCCGCGCCGATCTGGCCGGATCTGGAGTGATGTTTTCGCTTGATACCGAAACCGGTTTTCCCGATGTTGTGGTGATTAACGCCGCCTGGGGGTTAGGTGAGACAGTCGTCCAAGGCACGGTAAATCCGGATGAATACCGAGTGTTCAAGCCGCTGCTCAAAGACAGCGAACTGCGCCCCATCATCCAAAAGACGCTGGGCGCCAAGGCCGAAAAGATGGTGTATGCCAGTGAAGGCGAGGATAAAACCTTAGTTGAAGAGACATCCAGCGAAGAGCGGAAATCATTTGTGTTGAGCGACGACCAAATTTTGGAATTGGCCCGATGGTGCGTCACAATTGAAGATCATTATGAAAAGCCGATGGACATCGAATGGGCTTTAGATGGTCAAACGGAAGAGTTGATGATCGTGCAGGCGCGTCCGGAAACAGTCCAGTCACAACAACGCGACCAGCCGCTGAAAAGTTATCGTTTGCAAGAAAAATCGGAACGCTTGGTCGAGGGATTAGCCGTCGGGCAAGCGATCGCTCAGGGCAAAGTGTTTCTCCTGTCGAGTCCTGCGGAGGGGGAACGATTTGAGGAGGGAGGCGTGTTGGTCACTAGCCAGACCGACCCCGACTGGGGTCCGCTAATGAAAAAAGCGTCGGCAATCGTCACCGACCACGGCGGGCGAACCAGCCACGCGGCAATTGTCAGTCGTGAATTGGGATTGGCGGCGATCGTGGGGACCGGTAACGCCACGGAGGTGTTGCAAGATCAACAGGAAGTGACAATTTCTTGCGCTGAAGGCGTGGAGGGATATGTCTACGATGGATTATTGGAATATGACCAACGTGAGATTGACCCTCAGGGCTTAAGCCAACCGCCAGTGGCAATGATGCTGAACCTAGCCAGTCCGGCGGGCGCTTTTCGCTGGTGGAAATTGCCGACCCGCGGCGTCGGCTTGGCGAGGACAGAGTTCCTGATCAACAACGTGATCAAGGTGCATCCGTTGGCGCTCACTCGCTTTGACCAGTTAGAATCCGAGGATGTCAAGCAGCGAATACAGGAGCTGGCCGCTGGCTATGACGATTTGGCAGAGTACTTTGTCGATCAATTGGCTCAAGGGATGGCGTCGATAGCCGCGTCCGCTTTTCCCGATCCGGCAATCGTGCGATTGAGTGATTTTAAATCGAACGAGTATGCCAACCTGTTGGGAGGCGCCCAGTTTGAACCGCACGAAGAAAATCCGATGCTGGGGTTCCGCGGTGCCAGCCGGTATTACAGTGAGCATTACCGCGACGGTTTCGAGCTGGAGTGCCGCGCGTTGAAACGGGCACGTCAGCAATTGGGGCTGATGAACATCGCCGTGATGGTGCCCTTCGTGCGGACCGTGGAAGAAGCGGATAGAGTCTTGGCAATTATGGCCGAGCAGGGACTGGTGCGAGGCGAGGGAGGGTTGGAAATCTATATGATGTGTGAGATCCCCTCCAACATTCTGCTCGCAGAGGAGTTTGCCCAGCGGTTTGACGGGTTTTCGATTGGCAGCAATGATTTGACACAATTAATCCTGGGAGTCGATCGAGACTCCGATCGCCTGGAGGCTTTGTTTGACGAGCGCGATCCGGCAGTCAAAAAAGCGGTTGCCGACGTGATCGAGCGTGCTCATCAGCAAGGTTGCAAAGTGGGAATCTGTGGGCAGGCTCCCAGCGATTACCCTGACTTTGCTCGTTTCCTCGTCGATGCGGGGATCGACACTATTTCGCTAAATCCGGATAGCGTGGTAGACACCATTGAGTATCTGACCAGCGAACAATAATGCAAACAGCGAGAATCGCACAATGAGTGGACCTTACCGAACGATCTTATTTCTTGGCGCGCCTGGATCGGGAAAGGGAACGCAAAGTAGGGCGCTTGCTCAATTGCCTGGTTTTTATCGATTTGGCACGGGGGAAGTGCTGAGAAAGTTAGACCCCGAGAGTGAGCTGGGGAGTCAGGTTCAGCCATTCCTTGGCCGCGGGGATTTGGTGCCGAACGCGTTAGTCATGAAAGTTTGGCATTCCCACCTGCGGGGTGCGGAGCAGGCGGGTGAATTTTCGCCGAGCAGAGACATTGTTTTGCTGGACGCCTTTCCTCGTGACGAATCGCAAGCAAAACTGTTAGATCCGCAGGTCGATATGCAGTTGGTGATCTATCTGCGGGCGGCTGATGAGGAGGCGCTGAAGGAGCGGGTTCGCCAGCGAAACCTGCGACCCGACGATCAAAGTGAGCAAGTGATTGAGCATCGGTTTCAGGTGTTCCACCAACAGACATTGCCGCTGACGGAGATTTATGAGCCGTCGCCAGTGGTGGCCATCGAAGCGGTTCGTCCGCCATTGATGGTGCTCGCTGAGATTGCCAAAACAATCGGTGATATCAGCCATTGAGCGCCAGCTCATGGTTGCAAGGAACCGCACGCTGGCGCGTTGCGGCTGATTCCTTCGGTGATATCAGCCATTGAGCGCCAGCTCATGGTTGCAAGGAACCGCACGCTGG
>CAZHTX010000057.1:0-7953 GCA_964535475.1 uncultured Pirellulaceae bacterium | reverse complement strand
CGCGTTGCGGCTGATTCCTTCGGTGATATCAGCCATTGAGCGCCAGCTCACGGTTGCAAGGAACCGCACGCTGGCGCGTTACGGCTGATTCTGTGATGCTTAATGACTTATGGGAAAGTGCTTAACAAGCTGCTTCCCGTCAGGTCGATTACTTGAGGAGCCCCTTCAGACCTCCGCGGAGGCGCCCGATGTAGGCATCGGGGGCTCCCAATTCGGCGACCACTTTCTTGCTCATCGTGTCGACCGCTTCGTCAGCTTTCGCGATTAACTTGCGAGCGTCGGCTTGTTGTTCGCCGAGCCATTGCTCCAATTCACGTGACTGTCGCGAGTATTGTTCGTCCACTTCTTCAGCTAAACGTTGTCGAGTGGCCGCCACTGATTCGTTAATCGCCATCCGCATTCCGCCAGCCAATTGGTCACTCAAGCTGGTGGAGATATCGAGGTCCATTTTTTTCCAAGTCCCCGAGAACCGCGCATCGACATCCACCGCATTGATGTCCGCGAGACTACGGTTGAGCGACTGCGCGAGGATCGTGTCTTGGAGTTTAGGTTTGGTGTCCAGCGCGAGCCGAGTATCGGTTTGGCGAGAAATTAGATGGCCGCTGATTTGATCATCTTGAGCTTCGATCTCCACCCAAAGTTCCATTTTGCCACCATCAATGACCAGGGCTGCGTCTTGACCATCACCAAATTTCTTAGCAGGCAACGGGAGTTGGGGCCAATGGATTTTCAAGTGGTCTTTAGGTGATTGAGTTGGGAATGGGCTGGTGTCATAAAATCGTTGGTAATCGATTCTGACGACACGCGGACCGGTGAGGCGAAGCCTGGCGTGCAGTGGCCCATCGCGATTAACGTGATCGGAGGTAATGTTCTCGACCACCCCGAGCATTTCATACTCATCGGAATTCGCCGTCAGGAAGCCGGAGACTTCACAGCGACGCACCAGCCAAGCGGGGCCAGCCGGTCCGCCGACTGCCAACGTCTCACCGCGAGCACGTTCGATCGTCGGACCAGAGACGGTGACGTCGGCAATGCTGCGTCCCGAGTCAAGATATTCGCGTACCTGTTGCAGTTGATCGCGAACTAGCGAAGCGAGCAATTCCGGCCCAATCATCAATTTATCATCAGGTAGGTTCTCTGGCAGGTAACCACGGACACGGGCTTGGTCTTGCCGTTTTGCATCTTCCAACGCGTTCATATCGCCGCGAATTTGTGTCGGCATCGTGTCGAGCCGTTGGCGGACGGCGATTAAGTCCCGCTTGATCTCCTCGGCGCGGCGTAATGTTTCTTGCAAGGCGGGGAGATCGCGGAGTGGATTGTCGATCGAGCGCGCGGTGCTCTTCAAAGCTCGCACGTTATCCTCGAGCGCGGTCGCTTGCCGACGCAGCGTGGCATATTCCGATTCCCAGAAATCTCTAATCCGTTTGCTCTCCGTTACGGTCGCCAAGCTGTCGGCAAAAGCCTTAGCATTCTCTTCGGCGTCACCGGCGAGTTGGGCGGACCATTGGGAGATCATCGACGGTCCCGCCGATTCATCTTCCTCGTCTTCCGAGGGAACCACTTCCAGAGCACCGCTGGTTGTTCTATGAGTCCCGACGCGCAGACCCGAGACCTGGCTGTTGGCAATTTCGAAGCGACGACGCAACAGGGCACTACCGTCAATCATCAATTCGACGCTTTCCGCTTCGAATAGATTCCTCATATCTTTGCGTGCGTCACCGATGGTCAAACCGTGTACCAACAAACGTGGCGGGAACAGTCCGAGATCAGTCGAAGCGACTTCGACCTTAGCCCCTGCGCTCCCCTGCAACGCTTTGACGATAAAGTACTGCGCCACCGGGTTCGCCGACCACCTCAAAAGCATCAGCACCAGCAGCACAACAACCAGTCGGATTCCAATGTATCGCCAGCGTATCATGCCGCTTTCTCCTGACGCGAGTCACGTAATCGACGCAGCAAATAGCCCAAAGTTTCATTCATCGTGCCACCTTGGCGGTGCGCGTTTTCAGCAGTATCGTCGCCGTCGTCGCCGTCGGTTAACGGGTGGCTGAGCCGGATCACATCGATCTGCGTTGCCACCTTCGTCTTTGTTTCTTGCGTGCCCGCATCGGCTGTTGACGCGGCAGGTTGTTGCGAGCGGTTGGGCATTTTTAAAACTGCCGGTTCCGGCGGTTCTGCGGTGCGAGGCAGGTCGTCGGCAGGCATCGCAATGGCCACTGATTCAGCCGGTGGTGGATCACCACTGGGCTGAGCCTCTGGTCGTCGAGACAACCAGCGAAAAACGGGCAGCGACACCACGAAGGCTGGGATCATGCCAATCATTGCCAGCACCGTGCTGCCCATCACAACCGTGTTGTTCAGGTCGGTCCAAGGGACAAGCGGAGCACCCCACCAACGATCAAGTTGCATTCTAACTTGGGGGTCTTGCAGGATCCCGGCACCCATTTGATGGGTGATCGGATCGAATTGTGCAGCCATGAAGCTGAAGGCGACCGCAGAAAGTGCCACCATGCCATGGTTGATTCGCAGAGATACCGCGGTTCCAATCAGCAGCAGGCTGATCAGGTTCCCCTTCGGCACCAGGCCAATCGCCAATCCGATCGCCAATCCCCAAGCCAGTTCGCTGGGGTTGGCTCGTCCCAGGATGGCTTTGCGAAGCGATAACAGCTGTTTAATGGTCCAAAGTATCATGGGCGTGTGCCTCCCGCGCACGCTTCGGTCCAACGAAAATGACTCAGTACACGTCATCGGCCTGGCTGGGGCCAAACATTCAGTGCAATCGTTAAAATTTATCCAATCGTTGTAACGAGCGAGGCCAATGAACGGACTGGAACGGATATATCTCGGTTGGCAGCAACCGCTGCTGCACGCCGCCGTAAAACAGATTGTCGCGACCTATCGGCCGACCGCTGCGAGCTGGAACTTGAGTCGCCTGACGGCCGTCTTGCCAGTCAGCCGAGCGGGCCATCGGCTGCGTGAACTGTTGGAGGCGGAGGCTGCCGAGTTGGGGGTGGCTTTGCGGCCTCCAAAAATGATCACCGTCGGGGCGTTACCGGAGCTGCTGTACGCGTCGGAGAAAACGCTGGCCAACGAAATGCAACAAACGTTGGCCTGGACGCAAGTGCTCAGTCATTGTGACGATGCCCACTTGGCTCCGCTGATGCCGATCACGCCGGCTCGCGATGCTGTCGCCGCTTGGTTTGATATGGCGAGCCTGATTCGGCGGCTGTGTCAAGACTTGGCAGCCGATGCTTGGCAACCAGCCGACGTTGTTTCCCATGTGCAGTCGGCAGCCGATAAACAGCGTTGGCGGCTAATCGCCAAATTGTACGAAGACTATTTAGCCGTGTTGGAACAGGCTGACCTCGCCGATCCTCACCAGCAGCGTCGTCTCGCGGTCGCTCGGTCGCAATGTCGGCTTGGCAACGATGTGGTTTTGATCGGCTGCGTCGACCTTGGGGAACAAACTTGCGGGATGCTGTCGTCCGTTGCTCAGCGGGTTGTCGCGTATGTGGGAGCACCGGCCAGTGAGGCGAGGTTGTTCGATCGATTTGGACGCGTGGAACCGACCGGCTGGGCTGAGTTTGCGATTGAAATCGATGACTCGCGGTTAATTTCTTGCGGGGACGCGGAACACCAAGCGAGTGTCGCGGTTGCTCAACTACGGTCCTGGCAGCAGAACAATCCTGGCGCTCCCGTTTCCCTGGGGATCGCTGATGATTCGTTTGCGGCCATTTTGGAGACCGAGTTGTTGCTCGCCGGCGAGCATCCCGAACGTGTCGCAGGCAAGTTGCTGCGAGACTCGGCGGCGGGAAGGCTGTTGGGTTTGTTGCGAGACTTTCTCAGCGGCCATTCGTGGCAAGCTTTCGCCGCGTTGATTCGCCACGCTGATGTGATGGCCCAATTCGGCAGCCAAGTCGGCAGTTTTAAATTGCTGCGAGAGCTAGACAGTCTCCGCGCCGAGTATTTTCCTCTTCGCATCAGCGAGCCCTGGAGTAAGCCGGCCGATTTTGCCAATCTTCGCGGCGTGCTGGATCAGATCTTGAGTTGGTTGGAACCACTGTCCGACCAGCGGCTGATGTTTTCTGAGTGGGCACAACGTCTCCGCGATGTGCTCGACGCGCTGTACAGCGAACAGGCTGATGCTTCCGAGCACAACGATCCGAATCGTCAATTGATTTTGGAGCAGATCGATCGCCTGCTGCACCGGTTTGCCGAGCTGCCTTCCGCCTTGGATGTGGAATTAGGCTCAGCCGGCGCGATCGATCTTGTCTTGCAACGACTGGGCGAACCGCACGTCCGGGAAGCGGCGGAACCATCTGTCAGGCAGGAGACGCGAGTCACTGAGATTGTTGGTTGGCTCGACTTGACCCTCGACGATGCACCCGCGTTAGCCGTTGTAGGTTTGAATCACCCGTTTGTTCCCCAAGCGGTCACCGCCGATCCGTTCTTGCCGGGCAGCTTGCGGACGCAGCTAAACATCGCTGATAACGAGCGTCGTTTTGCCCGTGATGCTTATATTTTGCAATCAATTTGTCAAACTCGCAGCGAGTTCGCGATTTTGGTGGGCCGCTACGGACCGGACGGATCACCGACACCGCCCAGTCGGTTGCTGGCCGCCTGTGAGCCAGCGACAACGGTGCGACGTGTGCGAGCGCTATTGACCAACCCGCCTGTTTCGCTGCCGCGCACCTCATTATGGGACAGCCAAGCGGAGGTCACGCGGTTGCCGCTACCCGTGGCGAGTCCGACGAGCACGATGCAAGCGGTCAGCGTGACCGCCTTTCGGGATTACCTGACTTGTCCATTCCGTTTTTATCTGCGGCACGTGCTGGGTTTGCGGCCGTTGGCCGATGGCGCCACCGAGTTGGCGGCCAATCAGTTTGGCGATCTCGTCCACGCCGCGGTGGAGTTTTACGGTCAGTGCAGCGACAAGGATCTCCAAGAGGCTGCTGACATTGAGGCGAGTGTGCTGGAGCATCTCCACACTTACGCAAAATCTCGTTACGGAGCCTCGCCGCTGGCTGCCGTTCGGTTACAAATTGCGCAAGCCGAAAAGCGGCTTAAACAGTTTGCCATTACGCAGTCGGCTCGCAGGCAAGCGGGCTGGCAGATTCACGTTGCCGAAGCGGCCGTAAGAGCGAACGACGGTGCTGAGATTAAGTTGCCGTCGGGAGCCGCTTTGAAACTGAAAGGCCGCGTCGATCGAATCGATTATCATCCTGGTGATAATGTATGGGCGATTTTGGACTATAAGACTCATGGGCATCATCCCATGGCCAAGCACTATGACGAGAAAAATGAACAATGGTTAGATTTGCAGCTACCGCTTTACTTGTTCATGTTAAAAGCGCTCGGGATTGAAGCTTCCGAGGAAGCTGTCCAATTAGGCTACTTCAACATTGCGGAAAAAGAACGCGAGACTGGCGTAAACATCGCCGAATTCACCAGCGGCCAAATTGCCGCGGCTAAGGTAAAGGCCGAACAGGTCGCGGAGGGCATTTTAGCGGGTAACTTCGAGCCTCAATTGGATCCTTTGAAAGTGCCGTTTGATGATTTTTCCATGATCATGCAAACCGGCACTGCTGAGAGCCTGCTAATCGATCTACTAGAAACGGAATGAGGGGAAAGATGCGTCTAGAACCGCTGCTGGTACGGGCCTCCGCGGGCACCGGAAAAACTTATCAATTGACGGGACGCCTGCTGGCAATTTTGATTGCCGGTGGTGAGGTTTCTTCGATCCTGGCCACCACCTTTACGCGGAAAGCGGCTGGTGAAATCTTACAACGGATTCTCACCACGTTGGCGGATGCGGCGGAGGAACCTGATAAGTTGGACGCCCTCCGCCAACAGGTTGGCAAGCCGGGGCTGACCGGTCCGCAGTGTCGTAATCTACTCCATCGCTTGATGCGCGAGATTCATCGCGTGCGCATCTGCACACTCGATAGCTTGTTTTCGCAATTGGCAAGGTCTTTTCCCTTTGAACTACAACTGCCACCCGGCTGGCGTTTGAGTGACGAAATCGAGGAACAGTGGTTAAAGCGGATGGCGATTGATGCCACGCTGGCTGCGATCGAACCGAGCCAGTTGGCCTCGCTGGTCTCGATGCTGGGCAAAGGGGACGCGGTGCGATCGGTGGAATTCGAACTGCAGTCGATCATTGCCGACGGATATCAAGACGCTCGCTGGGCCAATCCTAAAGCTTGGCAATCACTGCGCGCCCCGAGTGGGCCAGAGGCGCGAGCGTTGGCCGACGCGGCGATCACGTTGCGGGGAGTCAAAGTGGGCAACGGCAATGCGGATCGTCAGTTGGATTTGATCGGGCAAGACCTTGAATCGCTCAACCTGGAACTCTTGGCTGGCAAGACGATCGTCGCCGCTGCGGCCAAGTACGACGACGCCAGCGAGCCGCTGAGCTATTATCGCAAACCACTTTCGCCGGAGATTGGCAAGGCGCTGCGGGTTGCTTACGAAGGGGCGCGAACAAAGGTGCTGGGACTGCTGGCGGAACAGACAAAGGCCACGGGGGAGATCCTGGGATACTATGGAAGTCAGATTGAAGCCATTAAGCAGCAACAACGTGTGCTGGCTTTCGATGACGTCGCCTTTCGGCTTTCAAGCTGGATTGATTCGCTCGATTTTGATGTCTTACAGACTCGGCTCGATGCGGCGATCAACCATGTTTTGCTCGACGAGTTTCAAGATACTGCCCCCGTGCAATGGGCTGTGCTGAAACCCTTGGCGGTGCGCTCCGCTCAGCCCGCTTCGGAGCGATCATTTTTCTGCGTGGGAGACACGAAGCAAGCGATTTATGGTTGGCGAGGCGGGCAGGCGGCAATTTTCGATGCGGTAGCAAGCGAGGTCCCAGGGGTCCAGAAGACATCACAAAACCTGAGTTATCGTAGCAGTCCGGTGATCAGCCAGTTTGTCACTGAATTGTTCACCCGCATTAATCGCCACCCCAGCCTGGGAACCTTTGATGCGGCGTTACCCTCCAAGGAGGATTTCGAGTCGCAAGCGGTCGCTAAATTCGCCAGTGAGTTTCCCAAGCACCAAAGTGCAAAACAAGACTTGCCCGGGTATGTGCAGCTTGCCACAGCACCCAAGCTGGACATTAAAGGAGCGGGGGCAGCCGCAGCGATCCGCGTGGCCAAGTTGTCTTACGTGGCTGATCAGATTCAGCAGCTTGCCATGCAGATGCCCGACAAATCTTTCGGCGTTCTGACGCGTACGAATCAATCGGTGGGGCAGCTGATTTATCTGCTCAAGCAACGTGGCGTTGATGTCTCGCAGGAAGGCGGAAATCCGCTAACCGATTCCTCGCTGGTGGAGTTAATGCTGTCGGCTTTGTTAATCTGCGAACATCCGGGAGATTTGCGGTGGGCGTTTCATGTTTCCCATTCACCTTTGGGAGAACTTTTAGAGCTGGAGCGCTTGGTGCCAGGCCAAACCACCGAGGAAGTCGCAAGTTCTGTCAGTCAAGCTGCGGAGAAGATACGTCAACGGATTGAGTATCATGGTTTAAGTCAAACCTTGATTTGGTTGGGCACACCTCTGATAGCAATCGCCAGCGAAGCAGATGCGACGCGGCTGCGGCAGCTAATCTCTTTGGCGCATGCGTATCAGATGAATGAACAGCCAAGGCTTTCCTATTTTGTGGAGCTGGTGCGTTGCAAACGGGTGGAGCGTCCGCGGCCGGCGCAAGTCCGCGTGATGACTGTGCATCAAGCCAAGGGGCTGGAGTTTGACGTGGTGGTGCTGCCGGAGCTTGATGGCAGTTTGGTGCGCTTGGCAAAGAAGGTGATAAGAAAAAGCGCAACGCCAGTATCGCCCCCCAGCGGCTTGTTGCGCTATCTCACTGCAGCTCAGTGGGGGTTGCTGCCCGATACGTGGCGACGTGCTTTCGGAGAGAATGCGGCGGCGATGATGACTGAAGCCTTGTGCCTGTTATAC
>CAZHTX010000056.1:15769-17744 GCA_964535475.1 uncultured Pirellulaceae bacterium | reverse complement strand
GCGAGCGAAAAAGGCATTCGCGCGGCCCACGGAGAAGCGTTATCGATGAAAGTCGAAAACGGTCGCAGCTATCGCGTTGAATTGCGAGCCAGCGACGGCCTTTCCATCGTCCCAGAACCGGCTAGCCCAGCCAAACAATCGGATTGAGAGACAAGTCGATTAAAATCGCTCGCCCCCCGCGAGCACTCCCGCCTACCTGCCCCACCTGCCAGTCATGACCAACAAAGCATCGCGACGCGCGCGGCAGCATTACGCCTGCGACGATTTTCAACGCAGCTTGCGACTCTCCCGTCGGCATGTCTTGCAAGCCGGCGTTTTGTCATCCCTGGGGCTCGGCATTGGTGATTTAAGTGCCCGCGTCGCGGCGGCACAAGCTGAGGCCGGAGCAAACGCACCCTCGCCGCGTGCCAAGGCTTGCATTTTCTTGTTCATGTGGGGCGGCCCCAGCCAACTGGAAACATTTGACCTCAAACCTGACGCACCAGCGGAGATTCGCGGGGAGTTTAAGCCGATCTCGACAACAGTCCCCGGTATTCAAATCTCAGAGCATTTCCAGCGGTTGGCCAAACTGACCGATAAGATTTCCATCATTCGCTCGCTCACGCATGATGACCCGGCGCATCTTTCCAGTGGCCACGCGACTTTGACGGGACAGCTCGCGCCGGTGATCAAGAGCGACGCGACGCCCCCCAGTTCAAAAGATTCACCCCACCTTGGTGCGTTGTTGTCGAAGCTGCGGCCGGCAACCAACGGAGTTCCATCCTTCGTGACTTTACCTTGGAAAGCGCTGCATCCAGCGGCCCCCGGTGGTGAGGCTCCAGGACAACACGGCGGTTGGTTGGGGCCAGCCTATGATGGCATGTTGATGACGGGCGATCCCAATCATCCCGACTGGAGTCCGCGGGGGCTCACGCTCCCCGCTGATATTGATGCGGCCAGGTTGGAGTCTCGGGTTGAATTGCTGCGAATGCTCGGTTCGCAACGAAAGCGACTGGAGCAAGCCGAGGCTACGAACCGCTTTCACGATCATCAACAACAAGCGATTAGGATGCTGGGCTCGCAGTCCGTCCAGTCGGCTTTCGATATTTCCAGCGAGAGTCAGGCAACACGAGATCGCTATGGACGCAACATCCACGGCCAGTGCGTGTTGATGGCGCGTCGCTTGGTCGAACATGGCGTACCGCTGGTTTCAATCAATTGGCACAACGATGGGCAAAATTTTTGGGACACCCACGGTAATAATTTTAACCGTTTGAAGAATGATCTTATCCCGCCCGCTGATCAAGCGCTTTCCGCATTGCTGGAAGACCTTGAGGACCGTGGTATGCTCGACGAAACCATTGTCGCTTGGGTGGGTGAGTTTGGCAGGACGCCAAAGATTACTCCCGCTAACGCGGGCCGCGAACATTGGCCAGCCTGTTACAGCGGCATCTTGGCCGGTGGGGGAATTCGTGGAGGCTACGTGCATGGAGCCAGTGATCGACACGCCGCTTACCCCAGTTCCGACCCCGTCACCCCGCAAGACTACGCAACGACGATCTTGCATGCGCTCGGGGTGCCGACTGATATCGCCCTGTTAGACCGGGAGCAGCGTCCCCATCCGATCTCCTCCGGAAAGATCATCAAAGAGTTGTATGTCTAAGTCAACGCTTGTCTTGCTGCATGGTTTCCCCTTCGACAGCCGCATGTGGCAGGCTGTTGAAAAGGAGTTGGCCTGCCATTACGACTTAGTGATACCTGACTTTCCTGGTTTCGGCAGCACACCGTTGCTACCGGAAAACAGCATGCCAAACTGGGCTCGTTATCTTGATAACCTGTTAAATGACGCGGGTGTTAGCGGCGAGATTCAGCTATGTGGATTGTCGATGGGCGGTTATGTGGCATTGGAGTTCGCGGCGCTCTTTCCCCAGCGACTGCAGCGTTTAATTCTCTGTGACACTAAGGCGACCGCGGACACCGAGCCGGCTCGTCAGCA
>CAZHTX010000056.1:13570-15669 GCA_964535475.1 uncultured Pirellulaceae bacterium | reverse complement strand
TAACGCCCGGCCAACTCCGCCTCCGGCATCACGGCCCCAAGTTCTGCGAGCAGATCGAGCCCCTGCTGTTTGCTCGCGGCCAAGTCGGGAAAGGCGATCCCTTGATCGATTAGCGTCCGCGCTTTTTCGTACTTGGCCCCGAGTTCCTCGGTTTCATCGAGTGCACGTCCGAATTGCGCACGTGCCTTCTCGATGCGGCCGGTGGCGAATAGATAGCGACCTTCGGCACGGTACGCATGTGGCCGGATGTTGGGATAGGAATTCCGAAAGAACTTAGTGCCGAAGAGGTATTTTTTGGCGAGCCTTAAATCGCCGCCCTGATTTCCGTCGAGCGATGCCCAGTTGGGCCCCAAGGCGGCTTCCACCATCCGCGGAAACAATGGCATGCAGATTTCAAAGAAGAACCAGTTTTTCCGCATCGACCGAAAGCTGTTTTGAAACGCTTCAATTGCTTCTTGATATTGAGACTGCTGCAGATAGACGAAGCCTGCTTCCATGAAAGAGACAGCGACAAAGTTTGAGCCATTCTCCTCCAGCAGACGTATCGATTCGTTCGCGGCGTGATGGGCGGCAGCAAAATCACCCGCCAACGCGTGACCATGGGTTAAACCATAATTTGCCCAGCCCATTAATTCGCGGTCATTCGCGGAGGCTGCCACCTCCAGTTCAAGTTCACCATTTCGGATTATCTTTGCCGTATCTCCGGTGACTGAGTAAATATGTCTGAGATAATGGTACGCATACGAAGTATGTAGGTCCCGACAGCGACGCAGAACGACTTCAGCTTCCAGCAGCACTTGCTCGGCTGCTTTTAATTGACCGGCACAATATAGGCAAAACGCGTAGGAGGTTTGCGCCGACGCGATCACGTCCAAGCGGTTCGTGTGGCGAGCATATTCAATCCCGAGCGCGCCATATCGAACAGACAAGCTCCTGGTTTTCCTGGACGCGATTCCGAGGCGTGCGTTTAACCCGCTGAACCCAAGGTTCAAACCATACTTTGCGTACGCGAGTGCTCGCGCGGCGTCATTGTCACCGCATTTTGCCAACCGCACGTTATAGGTGCAAACGTCGGTGTACCCTATGAGGTCCGAGCATGCGATCGAATGAGACAGGTCGTAAAGAACTTCGCTGGCGAAATTCTTATGTTGCGTCGATACCCAAGGTCGCGTCAGGAGTCGCAAGATGGGACGAGGTACGAAGTGGTAACCAAAGATGTTGATGTTAACGCAGATTAATTGCAGTATTCGATTATAAACTCGCCGCAGTCCTAGTTGCTTGACAGCGCTGTCGAACCATTTCCTACCCTCATGCTGGTCTCCGCTGAAACATCGATAAACCCCCATCATCCGCATCATGGAAGCGCGTTCAAGACGATCTTCGGTGTGCGATAACGCGGCCTTCGCATGTTCGATGGCTACTGGCAATTGACCTTTTCGCCCCATCGTTTCCGCAAGCAGGCTTTGCAGTCGATAATGATCATGGGAGGTTGCCTTATCCGGGATGATCGCCTGGGCTTGTTGGAGATGTTTCTCGGCATCATCAAATAAATAGGTTTCACATGCGTCCTGCGCGGCGTTGAGGTAATGCTGGAATGCTTCATCGGTTAAATCGGCGTTTAGGCAATGGAATGCCAAGAGTGGCTCAGCCGCTGAGTTTCCGGTCATTGCTGATTCCGACTTTAACACTTCAACAATCCGGCGATGATGAGCACGTCGCCGGCTGGAACTCAGCTCCGCCAATATTAACTCCCGCAACAGATCGTGGGTAAACGCCATGCGACTGGCCGATTTAGTCTCCACCAGGATCCGTTTGGCCAACAGTTCGTCAACGGCATCCAGCAACTGCGTTTCTGACACTTCCGCGACGACGTTACCTAATAAATCGAGATCGACGATGCGACCGATCACCGCGGCGGCGGGGAGCAGCAGCTGAGACGTCGGGCTTAGCTCGGCCAAACGCGTGCGAAGTGCACTGCGAACCGTGCTGGGTAGTGATGAATCCTCATCCAGCGATTTGTGCACGCGTTGCCAACCGTCGTGCGTCCGCACCACCATCCCACGCGAATACCATTCACGGATCGTCTCGGAAATAAAGAA
>CAZHTX010000056.1:11912-13470 GCA_964535475.1 uncultured Pirellulaceae bacterium | reverse complement strand
ACCAACGTTGATTGGTCTGCCCATTGAATGTCGTCGACACACAAGCACAGCGGACTGCACGCGCTCAGCTCGACAAACATCGTTGCCAAAGCCCGGAAAATATATTCCGAGTCATTTCGCAGGGCCGGCGGTATCTGCTCTCCCGATAGCCACCTCCGCAGTTCGGGTGCGATCAATAACAGCTCGGATTTGTAATCGTGCACGATCTCCCGCATCCGCTGCAGGTTGCTGAGCGTCGTCTCGTATTCGGCCAACAACGTGCTTTCTTCGGAGCTTTGTTCGACACGCGAGATTCTCGTCAGCAACTGGCGGATGATCTCAATAACTGGCTGGAAAGATGTGGTGCTGCCGTCAAAGCAGCGACCCTCGAAGACCATAAATCCGTTCCCCACCGCCCGCCGCACCGCCTCCTGCATCGTGCTGCTCTTGCCCGTCCCCGGTTCTCCGGAGAACAGCAGCAACGGCGCCCCATCGCTGCTGCTGACATCGCTCTGCCCAGCTAACCGCCGGTGCAGGAATTGGTCCACTTGCTGCAGTTCGCGGTCGCGACAAACGAAGCCGACCGCGTTCAGCTTGACTTCCGAGGGGCTACTGAGCTGGGCTAACCGTGCCTCCACTTCGATCTCGAACGCTTGACAGAGTACATTCCGCAGCGGGAGGGCCGAGCTGGGTCTCAGTTCGGGTTCTTTGGCCAGATAGCTGCCGACCACATCGCTCAGCTCGGCACTGATGTTCGGATTCACATCGCACAGCCGGGGAGGCTGGCGAGTGAGGTGCGCGTTGAGCACCGCTTGGGCGCCTTGCGCTTTTTGCTCGGCAAACGGATGGCGTCCTCCAGAGAGCAGCTCGAATGCCAAGATGCCAATCGCGTATAAATCGACGCGATGATCGATGTTGGTGCCATCGATCTGTTCGGTGGCGCTGTAGGCGGCGGTACCGACAAATCCTCGTTCCGCGGTCAATGAGGAATCAAGCTGATAGAACTTTGCCAGTCCAAAGTCAGCCAACTTGCCGGTCAACCTACCGTGATCACGGTCTCCGGTCCGTTGGACTAACAAATTGGATGGTTTAATATCACGATGGACGATTCCTTGTGAGTGGATATAGTCGACCGCCAAGGTGAGATCGACCAACAGGGGCGCGACGGTGGCGGGTGGTTCTCCCATGATTTTGTCGCACGACTGACCGGCGTGCAGTTCCATGGTAAAGAACGGCCCGTCATTCGTCTCGCCAATTTCAAAGACTCGCAGACAGCACGGGTGCTCGATGCCGGCGATGGTATTGAATTCACGAAAGAATCGCCGCCTCGCGGTACCGCCCAAGTCGGTTTTCATGAACTTGACTGCCACCTCGCTATCGTTCTTGTGATCAAAGGCGAGGAAGACAGTCGACATCCCACCGGCGCCAAGCTTGTTGCGAATCTCATAACGCCCCGCGAGCCGCTCGGGCGATTTTTCCTGGACGTATTGTCCAGTTTCACTCAGGCTGTTGGTTTCGCGAGTTGGTATGGACATGTCGGATTCTTATTTATGAGTTGAATCGTCGCCTTTCGCTCCGC
>CAZHTX010000056.1:2964-11812 GCA_964535475.1 uncultured Pirellulaceae bacterium | reverse complement strand
ACGTAACCGCCGGTATGCGATGGCGAGTGAGGCTATGGCAGGGATGCGATTTCGCCACCTTGGATAGTTGACAGGCTGCGGTACACCATCATGTCAATGGTGTCAGCCATGAATTGGACGCTGCCATCGAGAAAGGCAAAATTTCCACCGCCAGGGTGGAAGCTGCGGAAGTTGGAGGTTCGATGCGGTCCCCCTTGCCAGCTGGGCGTAAAGTTATGGCGATCCGCTTCACTATGTAACGAATCGGTTACTGGGAGCTTATTTAAGCGTTCAACAGTGCTGGCGAGCGAGCCGGAATAGCGGAAACCGCCGGCGAAAAACGAACTTTTGTTGGCGCCACCTACCAGCCAACCAAAAACTGAGGTGTTCTCGCCAACCGCGCTGTCTAACGGTACATCGCAATCCAGCCCGCTGCACATCGGTTGTCCAGACGCGGCATCCCCGACAAAGAATGTGTTGCTGGTGCCGTCGCGGACCGCTGAGAGCGGCGGCCAAAAGTTATACGCCGCATAGCCCGATTCGGGGCGAACGGGACGAGCGCGATAATCGGGTGTATATCCGATACCGTCATGCCAACCAATGCTGTGCGCATAGGAAGCGGTCGCATAGCGATCTCCGGCAGGAATCCCGAAGGGAGTGATAAAGGGGTACAGATGAATCGCATCCGCCGTGTCGGAGGGACAAAAGTACGTGGGTTCAATGGTTGTGACAGCGATCGCAGATTGCATGTACCAGGGTATTTGGTCGTTGATCAACTGGGCCGTATTGCTGGCTTCCAAGAACGGTAGGATGGCGATGAAGCCGGTACCGAATGAATCGGTGGGACCGCCCCCTTCAACCCATGTATACGCAGACGGAAGGCGCCGCAGCGCGCTTTCGTAGTTCAGGGTGGCGAGCCCAATTTGCTTGAGGTTGTTCGTGCACGACATTCGCCGCGCAGCCTCTCGGGCTGCTTGCACGGCCGGCAGCAACAAACCGACTAGGATTCCAATGATGGCAATGACAACTAGCAACTCCACCAGGGTAAAGCCGCTTCGTCCGGATCGTCGCGTGATCTGCATGATTCGCTCTGCTGGGAAACGCAAGAAAGCTAGCTACATGCGGAGTAAAACCTCCGCCACGTACAGAGCTATGCGCAAAGCGATTCGCGATTTCAGAAAATCGAAAAGAATTTTTGGCAGATTTTTTTTTAAACCGCTCTAATCGCGATCCGAGTTTGCCTTAAACCATGCCTTGATAAATTCCCATGTCTGGTACGAATCCCAGCGAGAAAGGCCCAGTTCCTGGCCAGCACCGAGAACCGACAGCCCTGCATAAACCCGCAGCTTGGCAAATTCCGCAGCCTGGGGATCTAGTTGTTCGAGCAAGTCCACCATTCGATCAAACTCCTCCAGCGTCTGACCTTGATCGGGATCGATAGTGGCACAATCAATAGTCGCCAGCGAAAAGTGCTGCCGATCCGCAGTACGTTTTGCGGCTCCTTTGCGGCGGGCGTGGTCGATCAAAATGTTGCGCATCGCTCGCATTGCTATTCGCCGCAGCCGCTGGGGGTCTTCGCTCGGCTGCTGCGAATTCGAGTCAAAAATTCGCACAAAGGCTTCGTTCACTAACGCCGTCGCGCTCAGAGTGTGGTCGCGCCGCTCGCGCAACATCATACTGCCGGCGATCCGACGCAACTCGTCGTACGCTCGTTGAAACATCCCCGTGGCCAAATCTGGCTCACCATGAAGGGGGTGTCGCGTCTCGCTCGTTTCGGGACTCATTCCCACACTCTATCAGGTGGGCATTCGCTTGCCAACTTCCTGATGTAAACAAGCTCAATCCGTCGTCGGTTACGGGTAACTCGGCAAATCACCGATTGTGGTTAAGCCAGCGTGATTTTGAAGATTAAAGTTC
Source organism: uncultured Pirellulaceae bacterium (assembly GCA_964535475.1). Lineage (GTDB taxonomy): Bacteria > Planctomycetota > Planctomycetia > Pirellulales > Pirellulaceae > Laterigemmans. The sequence goes on along the minus strand of CAZHTX010000056.1, from coordinate 9,916 downwards.
AAGGGTAGCAAACTGCCGCCCAGATTAACCGCTGTCAAACCCTTCCGTTCCGAGAGCGGTAAACGACGAAAGTGAAAGTAGCCCAAGTTCTGACGGGTGGGCACATGAAACACTGAAAGGCTCTCGATACCCACCGAGACGAGCAGTCGCGAGCCGTCCATAAAGTAGCTCATGATATTGCTAGCAGGAGCTTCAAAGGGAATGACTTCGCCCGTTTTCCGGTCCAAAAGTTGGTTATTTCCAGCCCCGACCGCGACATACCGAGCATCTTGACTGAACGAGAATCCAACCCATTGCTCACTGGTCCACACGACTTCGAAGTCATCATGAGCCTCCGGGTAAATTCGCAGTTCTTTCTTATCAGACCCATTTTGCACGCAAACCGCTACATCGTTCGATTCACCGACGAACTTAATCTCACGCACACACTTTTGCAATTTCCAATGCTTGCGTACGGCCGAAGTGACCTCTGGTTCGCCTGTCTCCAACTGCACCAAATACAAATGATTTTCGGCGTTCTGGCGAGTGAATTCCCCCTTGTTGCCGAGCAGGAAAGCGCAATGAGAAGCATCGGCTGACCAGCTAACACTCTTGACTTCCATGTTACTGAAATCTAGATCAGGTTGCCTCTCGGCGAGCGTATCGAGCCTGAGGCTGTTAACCAATCTCCCGCTGGAGGTCTGGTAAAAATCGATGCTTTCGGTATTGACGAGCGAGAAATACTTTGAGGCACCATGGTTAGGTTGCGTTTGTTCAAAAAAAAATTGGCAATCCTCCATCATCCCCGTGACCGTCGCGAATGGCTGGCGAAAACGATTTGAGGCAACAATATCAGATACACGATAGAGTTGCAGATTCATTAACGCTCTCAGGTCCGTTGTGGCCTCTGTTTTGTTAATCAACCCTAGAATTTCAGGTGAAATGAAATACACATGCGATGCGGGAGTGTGATATCGATGTAAAGCACGCAGACGATCGATTGTCCAATGCTTCAAGTTGCCATCACTTGATGCCGTTATCAGCGACTCGTTCGAGAGCCAGACGACATCGGTTACATTTTCGGAATCCTTTTCTAATGCCCACGTTTCAGCTTTAATTTGCGACCAGTCATTGTTTGCTGATCGGCACAACATCAGCCCTCCATTTCTGCTCGCCACAGCCACATGCTTGCCGTCAGGTGACTGAGCCATGGAGACTGGGTACCCATTTAATTTCACATTTGCCAGTTTCGGCGCGCTGTCAATGGTGGAAATTACTTCGAGGTGATCACGCCCCGGGGCCCCCACCAGCCAGCGTTGCTCCGTTTCGTCTAATGCCACAAATGCATGCATCATGGCTGGGTTTGTTTTATAGAACTCGTTCTTTACCTGATAGCTTTCCAAGTCCCAGCTGTTAATGCCACCCACGGCATTTGCCGCGTATAACGTCTTCGAATCCGAGCTGAATTGAATCGTTTCAAGCCGCGGCGGATTTGGGCCTGGTTGGGAAAGTTTCGTAAGCTCCTGCCCACTTGGACTGATTAGCAAAATAAACTGGTAACGAATGCCGGCAGCTAATTTTCCGCCATCAGGGGACCAAGCCAGCGATTCGACACCGCCGTCAGAGTCTCCTGTGCGGGCGATTTGCTCGTCGCTGTTTGTATTCCAAATGGTAACGTGGCCATCGCGATCTCCCGCTGCCAATAGTGGCTCCGTCGGCGAATAGGCAACAGCGGTCGCTTCCCAGGAAAGGGGTCCGTACCGCTTAATTTCAGTTCCTGTTTTCACATCCCAAACGCGGATCCAACGGTCTGCACAGGCTGTAGCCAATCGTTCGCGGTCGGGCGAGACTGCAATGCGCCAGACCGTGTCCGGGTGTTTGATCGTTCGCAATGGTTCCGGGTGCGCAAGCCCCCTGAGAAAGCGACGAAAGCCGTCTTGAGGACTTTTGTACCTGGGTTCACGGGACGAAGATGTGAATAATTCGTCGGCCGGCGATGTGGGGAATGCATAACGCCGCAGCCGATCAAAGCGGCCTCTTTCAATGCTGGCCAGCATTTGAGTTAGCATGGCTGCCTCTAGCAAATCAGCCGCTTGCGAGTTTTCTTCTTGGAGAGCCGGTATCTCGCTAGCCGGCGCTTCGGTCCTCATCGCATTTCGCTCAGCCATTCCCGCCGGCGTGGGATTCCACCGCGAAGCGAGCCCAAGCAGTAGTCCCAAAATGCCACCAAACACCAACAGGGCCAGTGCGGCCGATAATTGCCGTTTTTTGATCAGCCACTTACGGGTTCGATAGATCGCTGACGGCGGGTGTGCAACGGTTTGTTCACCCGCGAGGAGGCGTTCCAGGTCAACCGCCAGCGCGTTGGCAGTTTCGTATCTGTCGTCCAACTCAAACGCGAGACATTTTTGCAGCACCCAATCAACCCCGCGGGGTAATCGCCAAGCGGTTTGTTGCTGGCTCGCCAACCGCGCCGGAAGGTCACTGAGAAAAGAACGTAACTCGTCGAGTGCCAAGTTTCGTTGCTGGTCGAGGGCTGCTTGATATGCAGGATGATTTTCCAGCGGAGTGGTGTTAGACAAGAGTTTAAATAGTAACACTCCCAACGAGTAAATGTCAGTGCGAGGTCCGAGTTGGGCGGAGTTAAATGCTAATTGTTCGGGACTGACATAATGGGGTGTACCCACGAAATGGGCGATCAGCGAGAATTGCGTTTCGCTGAGAGTTTCCGCTGATAACGCTTTCGCGATTCCAAAATCGATGACGCGAATCGCAGGCTTGTCATCGACCATCGTGACCATCACGTTCGACGGCTTAAGGTCACGGTGGATAATACCTTTTTTGTGAGCATGCTGGATGGCGCGACAGGTATCCACAATCAATTGCACGCGCTCGCGCCAGTCGCACTCATGGTCTCGGCAAAACGCATCGATTGGTTGACCATCGATCAACTCCATGGCAAAAAATGGATGTCCCGAGTGCGTCAGACCTGCTTCCAGCACAGCCGCTATCGAAGGATGCTTCATCAAAGCCAAGGCAGTCTGCTCGATGCGAAAGCGGCGGAGAAATTGAATCGAATCCAACCCAGGCTTCATCACCTTGACGGCAACTTGCCGAGGCAGTGGATCGTGTTGTTGGGCTCGGTAAACGATTCCCATCCCGCCTTCACCGAGTACCTCTTTTAAAATGAAATTTTCGATAATCGGAAGCGATAACGCTTCGCAGGCTGCCGTTCTCCAGGTCTCTTCCACCGCTTGTTGCAGTTCACGCTCGTTCACCTGCTGACGTACCCTGTGGGCGTCGACCATCGCTTGGGAAAGTACGTCACGGATGGGGGCTGCATGCTCGAGCAGCTTGGAGAGTTGATCACGGAGCCGCGGATCACCCCCGCAGTAGTGCTGCAAAAACTCTTCTCGCTGCTCAGGCGGCAATTGAATTGCTTGCGAATAAAGATTTCGTAATTTACCAGCGTTGTTATTAGCCATTACCGGTGACTCGCGGGTTCGTCTCAGGCGGAAAAAGGGGTGTTCGTCTAGACCAACCTGAGGGGCAGTACAGATTCTCTTGATACCTTAGTGTGCGCAAACGGTCACCCGCGATTCAGGAAACCATCAGTGATTTTGCGCTTTTTTTCTAAATCACGGCTCCTCAAGATGGCCCGGTCAAGGAGAGCACGTTGTCTTGATTGCTGACGAGGAATCGTATCGGTCGGAAGTGTCGATGCCGCTGATGGCCAAGATGTTCGCGCGTCACGGTTTTCGGCGTAACCGCTTAAGTCCCGCGCACGGATAACGCAAGTCTATGAACTGAGGCCCAATAAAGGTTGCCTATCATCCGGTTGTTTGCAATGCAGGGGTCATCGGTTTAATTCCTGTTTTAACGCGTTGCCGCTAAATTGTTTGCGCATTCCTCTCAGGCGTCGATGACGTAATTATCCGCCTGCTGATCGGAACGGAGCGAGCCCCAAAGTAAAGGAATGCCACGCATGCGCCACCAGTTTCGATGCCAACCCACCTTCCGCTCAGCGCTTGTTGCGAAGCCACTAGGCATGTTGATTGGTGGCGTCCAATTGCTTACTTGTTTGAGCGTGTTTAGTGGTTGTGCCGCTAGCCTTGAGGCAACCTGCGCACCTTACATGGAACACAAACGCCGAGCGATCGTCACTTTCCAGGCACGGTCAGAAGCGAAACACCTTTGGGCTAAATGCCATGCAGATCAATATCCGTCCGGCGGGGATGTTGCGGACGCAAGGCATGGCTACGTAACTGGTTACGTCGAGACCGCCTTGGGCTATGTCGATTCGCCACCTCCCGTTCCTCCGCGTCCGCTGTTTAGTCTCCATACACTTTTACACACCTACCCAAATGCCAACGCTTGGTATGAAGGCTACCATCAAGGCTCCGCGATGGCATTATCAAGGGGCGTTCACCTTCGGCGACTTGCTTCCCTGGATCCTGATCTGTTGCATTCGCAGTTTGAATATCCCACCATGGGGCAAGCCAGTGAACTCACGGAGGGTGAACTTTTGCACGGTCGGCTGATGCAGGGCCAAGCTGTTAACGCGGTGAGTGCGTTCCGTCAGCACAGCGATCAAATTCAGTACGACGAGAATAACCAATACAACTTGCCGAGTGAAAGCATTGACCAGAGCCAGCGCGACGTGCTGATCCAGCAAAACGAAGCGAATCGGTATCAGCAGGCTATTCCACGGAATGAACCTCCTGTTGAGCTTCCCCCACAGGAAGAACCGATCCCAATGATTCAGAGCCCAAGTGATATTAAGAATTTTCCCGAAAGATCAACGACCAGCTAAGGGTGTTGGGGGGAGTTGTCGCTGTCCTCTAGCAACGACGGGCAGAGGAGGCTGCACTGCTACCCGCTGACAGAAGTGTCAAACACACATGGGTTGACGCTGGTATTTACGACCTGCTTTTTAAATGATTGATGAGCGGATCAAACTATGGCATGGAAGCCGCAACGATGAACAACAAGCAATCTCCAAATCACCGAACTCAGTCAAGCGATGGGCCGCAGCGGGCTGCCGGTCTTCTTTGGGCAGGGGGGATGATTCTGCTGTTGTTTTCCACAGGTTGCACCTCAGTACTCAGCCCGATGCGAGGTATCCCAGTCGCTCATCTACCAGCGGAGCTGCTAGGTGACCGGCGGAGCGAGGATGTGCCTGTGCCCGTGGTAATGTTGTCGATCTCCCCCGGGCAACAGTATCGCCTGAATGCTGGTGATATCTTGGGGGTCTATCTTGAAGGTGTGTTGCCCTTTACTAGCCCCACTGCAGTTCCCCTGCCCCCTCCAGTTAACTTTCCGAGCCAAGCAAGCGAACTGCCGCCATCAATCGGCTTTCCGATTGCGATTCAAGCAGATGGCATGATTTCGCTACCCTTGCTGGAGCCGTTCAGCGTCAAAGGGATGACGATTGATGAGGCGAGGCAAAAAATGCGTGAGCTTTATTTGGAGAAAGATATATTGGAATCTGCACAGGCGATGCCAATCGTGAGTCTGATTCGTAAACGCACATACAATGTCACGGTGGTTCGAGAGAACGCGGCGTCCCCCGGTGCAGCCGCCGACCAGGTAGCTCGCGGTCAAGCGCTGCAATTACCAGCCTACGAGAATGATCTGTTGCGCGCCTTGACGCTTACTGGAGGGTTGCCTGGATTTAATGAGAAAAGCGAGGTGCTTATCTTCAAGTCGTCTCGCATACCTCCCCACCTCCGTGCAGAGGTGATGGCGCAGATTATGGCGGGTGAATGCGGTTGCGGGGACTCGCTAGAAGTAAATGTTGCTGGCAGAGGACTGCTGAAAAGCCATGAAAGCTATCACAACCAGTTTCTTGTTCGAGTGCCGCTGCGGGTGCCCCCCGGAATCGTACCGACTATCCGCCCAGAGGATATCGAACTGGTCGAAGGGGACATCGTCTATGTCCAATCACGGGAAAGCGAGTTGTTTTACACCGGAGGCCTGTTACCGGGAGGTCAATTCCCGGTGCCCCGTGATTATGACCTGGACGTGCTCGGTGCGATGGCACTCGCCGGTATGGGGGTCGACGGCGGCGGTAACGCGGCCGGCGGTGGTGGCGGTGGGGGCGGTGCAGCAGGTGGCTTGATTGGAGGACTGGGGGGGACGAATCCAACGCAGTTATTCGTTATCCGCAAATTGCCCAGCGGTCGCACATTTAACATCGCGGTCGATTTGCAGTTAGCGCTTAACGACTCAAATGAAAACATTTTAGTTCAGCCCGGCGACACGCTGATTCTTCGGTACAAGCCCCACGAGGAATTGCTGAACTTTGGACTTGGTACCTTTTTCACGTTCGGAATTCGCGAATTGTTCAGCGGGCAATAACCCGCGCCTTGAGTTGCTTGATGGTTGAACATGCCATATAGTGCGAATTGACTGGCGGCAAACCTGTCGCCGTTGAAAGCCGTGCGAACTTCCAAAAGCAGTTCGCATTTCGCACTAACTGGGGACAGTAACGTGAGACGTCATCCGTTCACCGCCGTATGCTCAGCCGTTTTTGCATGTCTTGTTGTCGCCTCGACGATCTCCCTAGCAATCGCCCAAAGCGACGATAACCCTTTTCGCAAAGCGGCGGGAGAGGGCAATAACCAGCGAGCGAGAGCGGCCAGCGAGCAAAATTCGACTCCACTGACTGAGCAACAACGCCAACTCACTGCTCAATTACAGTTGTTAAAGCGTAGCGAGGCGAAGATGGGGGCAAAACACCCCGCGATGCAAGGTGTCCGCGAAGAAATTGCAAAGATTACCAAGCAACTTGACAGTTTAGCCGCCAGCGCACCGCAGGCGGAAAACCAACCAGACTCCACGAAAACTCTCTCGATCGCTGAACTGAATGACGAACAACTCCGTCAACTCATTGAACGCATGGTGCGGAAGATCGAGCAACTCGAAAAGCGAGTCGAGACGCTGGAACGTCAGGCAATCTATTAACAGGCCG
>CAZHTX010000056.1:0-2864 GCA_964535475.1 uncultured Pirellulaceae bacterium | reverse complement strand
TCTACGGAATGCCCCGCACGATCGGCGGTCCGATGATCTTGGTGAGCCAAACAGGTAGATGCTGCCAGAGGCGAACCAAGCGTTTCTTGCCTTCGGCATCGGGCCTCATTTCACCCGGGTCACCCTTGCGGACATAGTACTGCCAAGTCGCCGGATGCGGCTGGGCGCCCCATTGAGCCTTGAATTTATAGGTTCCGCTACCCTCGCTGCTGCGACCAAAATCGAACCACTGGCTACCTCGCTCAACCGCTCGTTCTAACAGATGCCGATACATCAACATATTGGCATTCATTCGATTGAACGCTCGTAAGCAACTGGCACTCGGCACCTCGCTGACACCTTCTAAATGCACCAGCAAGCCGCCCGCGACAGGTTGATTTCCATTGCGGACGAGACACAATTCCGCGCTATCGCTGAACTCGTCTAGAATGCTGGCGAAAAGCTTTCGGGGAAAGACGGGCGTTCCTAAGTCGCGCATGTTGCGGGCGAAGACAACGTAAAATTCGTCAAGCAGTGATTGATTGCCAAATTCGACCTCCAAGCCGTACTCGCCAGCTTTCTTAACTTGGCTGCGAACCTTCGACTTGAGCGAAGACATGATCCCATCCACGGTTTGTGGTAATCCCAACCGCATGTGAACTTTATCGGTTCGCTGAAAGTTCAATCGCGGATGCTGCACGGGACATTCATGCCGCAATTCCAGATAACGGACATCTAACGAGTCGGCCAACTCACAAGCTCGATCGATCAAGTGACAAGCTGTTGAGTGATCCTGTGCCCAGACTCCCCCGGTGTTCAGATAGGGGATGCTGACCAAAAAGCGACCGAACAGCGGCCCGGAAACTAGGTGCAGTGGCAGAAGGCCCGAGGTACAAAGATCGCGAGTGGCGTGTAGCAGGAAGACTCGCTGGCCTAATCCCCTTGATACACTGTTGACCCATGCAACCTGGTGCCCGTTGAGCTGGGGAAATTGGGCATCATTAAACGTTGGCCATGGAGCGGGCCAGTCATGCGTTGTGATTTCATCCATGACCCCGTCTCACTCGCCAATTATCGCTCACGCCGAAATGGAACCGCCAACGATCGGCCCACTTGCTGATCGTGAATGGCGACGACGTCGAACTGCCGTTCCCATTAATCCTACTGCAAAACTGGCCCAGACGGCGAGGGCAGCCGGTTCAGGCACCGATGCCGATGTCAGCGGCGTCGGAGACGTCGGACTAAACATGAATTGATCCTGCCCCTCATCACTGTTCAGAAAACGAAGCTGATAGCCAGGAACGTTGTAATCCGTCGATGTGTTCAAACCCGCCAGCCACGTGTTTGCAAGGTCGCGGACCTCGGAATGGTTCGTGAACTTGAACGTACCGTCATTAGCGTTGAATGATGTGCCGTTTTCGTTCAGTAGTTCCCAGGTAGCGATTTGAAATGCCGCTGTCTCGATGCTGGAATCAAAAACCTCATCGGTTAACGTCAGATAATTGGAAACCAGGCCCGTCAGTAAGTTTACTTTCTCCTGACTGATCAAAGTGGCAGGGGCTTCGCTTGCCTCAAAAATCATAAACTCGGACGAGTTGCTCAAAAATCGATCAATTTCAATGCAAAAGGTTTGAAAGAACGAACCTTCCGGCAATGCATTACTGCCAAAATCCTTCGTTACCTTCCAGTTCAACTGGTCCGCGATGGCGTTTCGTGACCCACTAAATGCGGAGCTATTTTCATAGCTGACCGTCTTCCGTGCGTTCGCTGGAAAGGTCGTCCCCACGAATTCAGCATTAACCATCAGCCCCGCCGCAGCCTGCCCTGCGAACAGACCGACTAACAAAAGCGGAAGTAAAACCGAGGAACCGAACAGTCTCATGGGAAACTCAGCAAGGCGAAAACGAAATTTTTGAGATGTTGATGCCAGATTGAAACGCAAACGCTGTTCCCGAAAAAACAACGGATCTGCGGCAACCCACATTGTCTAGCATAGTTGGGCCCTGCGTTTTCACAAGCTAAGAGTTCCTAAATTCGATGATTTCCACCTATCTGAATATAAAAAAATCAACCAGATGAACCGCCCTGCGGGCCCAACGGTTATCTCTCACACCCTCTTGGTCTCTCACCAGGAAATGGGCGAGTCACTCGCAGGACTGAAGCGGTGAGCGGTGGTGAGCCGAGACACGTAGGTGGTCTAACGCCGCTTGCTGAACGACGCTTTACCTTCCGCAAGCCCGTTTTGCCAGCAGCGTGATATCAAAATGGAACTCTCAATGATCAGCCCGCTTGCTGCTTGCAGAAGGCAACGGCGTCGAACTGCTGTTGCACGCAATCCTAAAGTCAAGCTGGCCCAGACTGTAAATGCGGCAGGTTCGGCAACCACCACCTCGGAATTCGGAGGCGTAGGAGGCGTGACGATGCAAATGAGTCGTTCCTGGACATTGTCACTGTCTGGGAAACACAGTTGATAACTCAGTATGATGTCTCAGCCGATTTCGTCATGCCCGCCCGCCAAGTATTCCCGATGTTGCGGACATTAGGATGGTTCGTCAACTTGAACGCAACGTCATTAAGCACCTCGACATAAGTCTTTCGGTTATATCAGCCGTTGACCGCTAGCTTACGGTTCCGCAGGACTGGAAGCTAGCGAGTTCCGGCTGGTTCTGTTTTGCTTAATGACTTTTGGGGAGGTGCTTAGTATTAGATAACGTGGTGGTTTCGTTCTGGGCTACCAAGGTAGCGATTTGAAAAGCAATATATCGAGACTGAGTTTAAAGCTTCATCGGCCAACGTAGGGCGGTTGGATACCACTCTGGTCAGTAGGTTCTTACTCTTTCCCGGCTGATAAAATTGGCCAGCCCTAGGTTCGCAGCGATCATCAC
>CAZHTX010000055.1:0-17770 GCA_964535475.1 uncultured Pirellulaceae bacterium | reverse complement strand
TAATGCTCCGCGACGCCAGCAAGCCACACCAAAGCCGCTCGTAGATCGTCAACTTGTGCGGGAAACTTAAAGTCGGGTGCGTGCCGATAATTGATCGAAATCGCCACAATCCCGGCTTCGGCAAGTCCTCGGGCGTGCCCGCCGATGGCCCATTTGTCGCCACTGACCCAAGCCCCACCGTGCACAACCAAGGTAGCCGGACGCAACCGCTCCCGCTCCACACCCGTCGGCTCACCCTCGGGTGCCGCAACGACCGGCTGATAGATGTCACACAGCAACCGCTTGCCAGCAACCGTGGCGAAGCAGACGTCGCGCTCAATCTCCACCGCATGGGTTTTCTTTTCTGGCGCAGCCAAGCCAGACAGTTGGGGAGGTTCAGCAACCACGGGTTGCCAACTCCACCCAAGCACGATCGCCACCGCCACGCCGCCAGCCCTCAGCCACGAGCCCTGCCTGGCGGCAAAGCCCCTGGGAGCCATCCTTCGCTGATGCTGAAAGCGGCCGAATAACCGCCTGGAAAATTCGGAAAACATGCTCAAAGAAACGCCTTTTCGTTAACTGATTGATCGCCGTGAATTACCTGAAGACGATGCCGCTATCAATTTTATCGGAATCGACTCGCTCAAAATTATAACAGGCCGGGTTAGCGAGACGATTTGCTTAAACCACTCGTAACTTCTTTCCGTAACCGATAGATTTCCCGGACACTCCATAAAGCCGATCAAGTGGGTGCGACAAACCGCCCGCGAACTATCCAAACGCCGGGGTGGACGCAATAATAGTATGTAGGTGGCAAGCATTGGCTCTGTTCATTCGGCTCTGTTCGGAATGCTGCCAGCTTGGACTCCATGTCCCCGGAACGAGGTTTGCGAGATGATCGAGAATAGCGGGCGCACGTCAGCCGAGGGGCATGATGGTGCCCCAGTCTACTCGGCTGAGACGCTGGGTTACTCCAGTATCCTGATCGTCGACGACACCTTGGTGTTGCGTGATCGCTTGGCAATGGCCTTTCGCCAACGCGGCTTTCGCGTTGAAACCGCCAGCAACTACGACGAAGCGATCGTGGTGTTCGCGGAAAATCCAACGGAATTGGCGGTACTCGATTTACGCATGCCCGGCCGATCGGGTCTGGAATTACTGCAGCGAATCAAAGCGAAATCACCCTCCACCGAAGTGGTGATGCTGAGTGGTTTTGGCAGCATCGCAGCTGGTATCGACGCAATCCGCGCCGGGGCCGTGAATTTCCTCAGCAAACCTGCTGACGCCGATGAGATATTAGCCGCCTTTGCCCGCGGCGAAGGTAACAACGTCACGGAAGCGAGCGGTGATGAGTTTCGTGCCCCGTCGCTGGCCCGCGCTGAGTGGGAACACATTCACCGGGTCCTCAGCGACTGTGGCGGCAATATTTCCGAAGCGGCTCGTCGGCTGGGCATCCACCGCCGTTCCTTGCAACGAAAACTCAGAAAACGGGCCCCCGGCGATCCACTACCTTAGCCGTCTCCGAGCTTCATCCTCGCGGAGCGAGAACAATTGAGCGTCGACCCATCCCAGCTCAAACTCGTCATCCGCCGTCACGCCGCCAGCGGTTAGCGATTCACCTTCACCTGACGCTTCCCCTTCGGCCTCCCCACGATTGATCGCGTTAATGATTTGCAGCGCATCGATCGGCGAGAGTAAGTAATCCCCCGAGACATCGAAGTAAGGCTGAGCGGCATCGACCAACGGATCGAGCATCCGCGGGCCACCGGTGCGGTTCAGCACGTTAATTATTTGCAGCGCATCAATTGGTCTGACTTTACCGTCGCCGTTGACATCCAGCGGGTTGTCCGGATTCTGAAAGAACAACGGCTCATCGTCCAGCACCGTAACATCGTCGGAATCGCCTTGATAACCCGCGGCTGAGACGCTGAGCGAGACTCGCCGTTTCGGTTCGGGCAGGGTGTCATCGACCACATCGAGCCGCACCACCACCGCTTGCTGACCAGCCGGAATGACAATCTCCTCGCGTGGTCGCAATTGCGTGGCGTCCCCGCCCGACACCGTCACCACCAGCGACTCGGCAACGTTCGTGTTGCTGCGGCTGACTCGTAAGCGCACAGCCTGTTCGCCAGCGTTTTCCAGTACTTCCTCATCTAAAAAGGTTGCCGTTAGCCGCTCCGCATCGGTAATCACAAGCCCGACTGTGGCTAGAGTGTCAGCTCCCACGCTGGCGCTAATCTCTATCGCTTGGTCGCCATCCAACAGATTGTCGTCGACGGGCGTTAAAACAATGTTCTTGCTGGTCTCACCGGCGGCAAATGTAACATTCGCTGGCACGGATGCCTCACTCGTGTCACTCGAGACCAAGGCAACTTGCAAAGACTCGCTGACCAAACCGCCGCTGCGTCGCAACGTCAGAATCGAGGCGGGATTACCCGCTTCGGAAACTTGTTCCCGACTGCTGCTCAAGTTCAAACTCGTGCCGGCTCCGACTGTGATGGAAAGCTCTTCGGTGGTAATCCCATCGTCGTCATCCGCGACGCGGACGATAACTTGATAGTTACCCGGCTCGCTGTAGGTGTGGGCGGCATTAAAGGAGGCCAGAGTTAAACGCTGCGAATTGCCAATCCGGTCAACAGTCGCTTGACCCTCATCGAACGGACTGCCGTCACCCCAATCCACGGAATACGTGAATGTCTCGTTCGTCGCCGGGGTAACGTTTGTGTTGCGAAAACCGGGGTCAGAGATTTCCGCAAAATTCGCAATGGAAAAAGGTACTCCGGCAACCACGGAGGAAACATCGGCCAACACAACCCTCGGAGCCACATTGTCAATGTTGGCCATGACGGTGGCTTGCGAACTCCCCAGCCGCGACCCGGTCAAAGTGATCGCCGTGGGGTACGAGCCGTTGTCCGCAAACACATGTTCCGCAGTCACCCTCGCCGTCGGGAGCACGACTTCCCAACCTAAGTCCGCCAGTCCGGCAAAATCGAGTTTCGTCGGCAACTTGCGGGTCCCGTTTAGTTGGTCGGGATCCATCAGCGTTTCCTGACCATCATCCGCTAAATCGCGATTCCAGTGCTGGCCGTCATTGCCGGGCAGCAGTGGTACGTTGCCACTTTCATCGTAGGCGGCCCTGGATGCGGGCCCACGAAACGAGTTTCCGGAAACGTAGCGACTCCAAGAATCCGATAGTCCAAACCCCAACAAATGAAAGAGCTCGTGAGCCGCGGTGGTTACAAAATCGGCTTTACCAGCTGTCACATTGGGACCCGTTCCAAAATACCAATCAGCCGTGTTATCAAAAGTTAACGTCCCTCCCCAAGGAGAAAAATCATTCGCGCTCGCACCAGAGACAACCCCCTGCCCGCGCCGCGCGACCGCGTTCAAAAATGCTTGGTCCCCAACAACACCCTGATATCCCCCAGGACCACCCTCCGCCAATCCAATCCCTGGGATCGGTTTGGAGCCAACATAAATTCGTAGCTCACCAGCGGCCAACGCCACATCCTCGACCAACACAGTCTGTCCCGTTTCCGGATGCGTGACTCGCAAGGTCCACGTGTTAGAACCTCCGGGGGTAATCGCCGAGAGTGCATCGTCTAGTCGCGAGAGCACCGAATCGACGACACTCTGCAAAACCTGCTTCCGCTGATTGTTGAAAAATCGGTCTCGATCAAGCGAATAATCGATCGTGGCGAACACTCTCCCGCTGGCTTCCCCGCCCGTCACCGAGGCGTTACTGGTGGAACCGTCTTGCCAGTCAACAACCGCTGACAGTTCCCCGGCAAACCCCAAAGTCTCAAAATTTCGCGCCAGCGAAAAGGGATCGCCTTCGCCAACCAACAACCGGCGAGTTTCCAGCGACTGAAATCGCAGGCGTCGTCCCGCTGGTTGCCTGGGGTTGGATACGTTAGACCCCGGCCCAGAGCTCAGCACGCCAAACAACCGGGGCAGTAACGACGCCCGGCGAAGCTCCGATCTCACAAACTTTTTAAAAATCATTTAGCGACTTCCAACATAACTTCGAAGCGGCCAGTATGGTCGGCTGCACCGCACGTCATTCCGGGGGTATTATGCTGCAACGCGATCGCCCCGTCACTACCAATTGCAATCACACCCCCGACGTTTTTGCCAAGTGTTTCGCTGATCACCGCATCCACCGCCTGCTCAACCGTCTGTCCCAAATATCGCATCCTGGCCGAAACGTCATATGCTACCGCGTGGCGAATAAACTCCTCGCCAGTCCCCGTGGCACTTAACGCGCAACTCTGATTATCGGCATAAGTCCCCGCTCCGATCACCGGGGAATCCCCTAATCTACCTGGCATTTTACTCGACAAACCACCCGTGCTAGTGCCTGCAGCCAAATTTCCGGCATTATCTCGCACCACACAGCCCACCGTGCCAAAATATTCCTCACCCTCCTGCCAAGCTGCCGATACATCACGCTCGCCGGGTTTCAACTTGAAATATTCAGGGGGCACCAATGCCAATTCCTGCATTCTCGCAAACTCATCAGCTCCCGGCCCAGCCAATAAAACATGCTTTGTTTCCGTCATCACCCTCCGAGCCAAGGTGATCGGATGTTTAACAATCGTGACTCCGCCGACCGCGCCGCAAGCCCGGTTGCTACCGTCCATGATCGAGGCATCGAGTTCCGCATTTTTTTCCGCATTCAGCACCGCCCCCCGGCCGGCATTAAAATTCGGGTCGTCTTCTAAGATGCGAATCACCGCTTCGACGGTATCCAGCGAGGTGGCCCCGCCGGCTAGCATCTCTCGCCCCAGTTGTAACGCTTTTTTCATTCCGGCCAGACGCGCGTCGCGTCGCGCCTGACTCCACTTCGCAGGCGTGCCCCCCGCACCGCCGTGCACGGCAATCGACCAAGTCACCGCGGAAGGTTCCTCTTGCCCCGTTGCCGGCTCGCACAGCGCGCTGCCACTCAACCCGGAGACTGCTACGATTGCGAGCAGAATTCGACACACTTGATTACGCTTGAACATCGACATTTGGATACCCTTTGCTATGCCCGCTGAACTTGACCCAGCAACACGCATCGCCAATTTAGAAATTGCCCTCGCGCATCACCAACGTGACTACGATAGCCTAAATGCGGTCGTAACTGAACAAGCGAATCAGCTCGATCGGCTGCAGCGTCGCCTGCAGCAACTCACCGACCGGTTCCAGTCGATGAGCTCCCAAGAGGGACAAGCGGAGCCGCGTCGACCCGAAGACGAGAAGCCGCCCCATTATTGATGTGGCCTGTGAATAATGTGGCCTGCAATTAATCTGACCGCGAAGTCAGCTGTTTGGCACCGTTTGCCAAGAACCGATCGGAAAACTACCAGCCGTTTTCGAACAGCTTCGCCGCTCTGCTCTGTTCGGGTGGATGCTAAATCAGCAAGGACCGCAGCGGTTGTGCTATACTTGCCAAAGTGCAGAATTGCAGTGGTCGAAGGATTGAATTGCAGCAAAACTTCCCAACGGCAATGCCCTGCTAACTGCCGTCCACATGCATGAGGATGATCTGACACATGGCTAATGATCGATCAGGCGGTTTGAATCGCTGTTTTCCGCCGGTCGGCTTGGCTGTCTATTTCGGCTTGGCGCTCTGCTGCTGTTGCCTAGGCGCGAGTTTCGCGCGGGCCGGTCTCGGCCCGGAAAATTTAGTCGTTGTGGTTAACTCAAAATCGGCCGACTCCCGCACGATCGCCAATCATTACGTCCAGCTGCGAAACATTCCCTCGCGGAACGTGATCTTTCTCGATGATGTCCCCGAGGCGATGATCACCGACCTGGAGAGTTTTCGCTTGCGGATTCTTAAGCCTCTGTTGGAAGAGATTGATCGCCGCGGACTTGCCAATCATATCCACGCCATTGCCTATTCGGCCGGTTTCCCGTACGCGGTGAACCTCAAGGAACATCGCGAGCGGATTGAAGATGGCGACCTCCGTAAAGCGTTTACCGGGACCGGCTCGATCAATGGCTTGACCTATCTGTTTCGATTTATCCTGGCGGATAAGGAAACGTATCTCAGCCCCAGCCCAAACTTTTACGTGCGTGCCCCATGGGAGCGACAGTTTGATAATCCGTTCAACGAGGAACTGGGCGAGCTGTTTGAGCAAGCCAAAACCGAACTCGCCGCGGGGGACGCCCCAGCGGCCGCCGAAAAATTCGGCAAGCTCTTCGACGACCATCCCTCGCAAGCTCCCTTGGCAATAATGGCCGCCCAAGCATTGGCCCAGGCGGGCAAACTTGATGAATCCATGGGCCGCCTCCAACAAGCCGCTGCCGCCCTGTGGTCCTCCGGTCGCTGGCTCGAGCAAGATGAATCGTTGGCTCCGCTGCGTGATCGCGAAGACTTTCGACAACTTGTCGCACAGCTCGGCGACGCACCGGCAATTTCTCAGCATGCAATCGGCTTCGATGCCGCCCGCGGTTGGACCCGCAACGGTTGGTGGAACACGCCGGAGCTCGGGGTCAGCTACTTGCCTTCCACCATGCTCGCTGTCACACGAGGCAAAGGAACCACGGTTGAAGAAGCCATCGAATATCTAACGCGAGCTTCGCAGGCGGATAATACCTTTCCAGCTGGCACCGTTTATTTGACGAAAACTTCCAACGTGCGAACAAAGACTCGCTGGCCACAATTTGCCGAAGCCATGCTCTATTTGAAATGGCTCAAGCGAGAGGTAAAGGTGGAAAAATCAGTCCTGCCCGAGAACGCGGACGATGTGATCGGTGTCACCTTCGGTACGGCCAGCTTCGATTGGCCTGCCTCCGGTTCCAGCTTCCTGCCCGGCGCCATCGCCGACAATTTGACCAGCACCAGCGGTGTGATGAAGAGCAAAGGGCAAACCAAACTTACGGAACTTTTGAAAAGCGGCGCCGCGATCGCTTCAGGGACTGTGACCGAACCCTACGCGTTGCAAATTAAGTTTCCGCTCCCCAGCATCCACGCTTTTTATGCCGCCGGAGTTTCCGCAGTCGAAGCCTATTACCTGTCGCTGGCCAGCCCCTATCAATTGCTGATCGTCGGCGATCCCCTCTGCCAACCCTTTGCTCGCCAACCCGCTGAAACGATTTCTGGCAGTCGCGGCAAAGCCGACGGCGAAGAGGCCCTCCTGTTCAGCACCCGCCAGCCTAAAACTCCGCCCAACCCGGCACACGTCTCGCCGCTCAGTCGAGTCGAAATCTATATTGATGGCAAGCTGCTTTCGCGTTCGGCACCGCTGGAAAATTATCGCATCAAAATTGGGTCGCTAGCCGGGGGAGCTTACGAATTGCGGGTCGTTCTCATCGGCGAACCACGCACCGCTCCCCGAAAAACAATTCGTACTTGGTTTGAATCGCCCGGCCTGCTGACCACGCCGACTGCCAAATTCCTGGAAATCAACGAAAACGTCGCCCAGCTAGAATTAGCAGCGACGGGTGCCGATGAAGTCCAACTGCTGCATTTTGATCAAGTCGTGGGCACGATCTTGGGAGATGAGGGAACCGTCGCGATCGATTTGCAACCACTCGGTAGAGGCCCCATTCGCTTGCGAGCCCAAGCTACTTTTCGCGGCACGACCGTGCCTGGACGCGAGTTTGTGGTTAATTATTAGGCTCCGCCGAAAATTTTGGGCGGTGGGCCACGAAATGCGTTCATCGTTGCCACCCTGCCACCCGCCGGCAATATTCACGTGTCCTGTCGGAGCAATGCACGCATTTCCAGTGAAACTGCGGTGCTCCAGCAAGGCAAAAATGAAAAATTGTCGCAGGAGTCGGTTGCCAAGCCGGCTGTCTGGGAAATAATACGCACATCGGCGGCGGATTCCGCACATCGATGGCAATTCCTACAGATAGTAAACGTTGAAAACTAGAAGTGATGTGCCGCGTTGGCACTTTTCCGATGGTTGCTTGTTTCCCTCCCAGCTTCAATGGAGAAGCGAAGTTATGGCACGAATGATGATGGCCGCTACGTTGGCCGGTTTGATGATGGTCGCCGGTTACTCGGTCGCCAAGGACTCGAAAGACGCTTGCCTGCAAGCAGGTGATTCGATTGGGCCTTTTTATGTGACCAAAGTCGCTGGTCCGGAAGACGGTGTCGCAAAAGGTAAAACCCTTTGCTACCGTTGCAAGTATGGCTCAAGCCCCATGGTCATGGTTTTCGCTCGCGAGACCGGTGGCAAAATGGACCAACTGGTCAAAGGCCTCGATTCGGCTGTCGCGAAACACCAAGATGCAAAGCTCCGCAGCTTTGTGACGCTCATCGGTGGCGATGTTAGCAAGCTGACCCAAACCGCTGAAAAGATGGCAGCAGGCTTGGGCGTCAAGAATCTTCCAGTCGTGGTCGCTGAAGATGCTGAGAACGGCCCCAGCAATTACAAGCTCGACCCCAAAGCTGAAGTCACCATTGTCGTTGCGAAAAACGGCAAGGTCTCGGCTCAGCACACCTTCGCTGCCGCAGACATCGACATCGAAGCCGTGATGAACGAAGTCAAGACGTTGATTAACTAATCAATCAATTGATTTAGAACCTATCCGAAGACTGTGAGCCGACGGCGCTAGCCGCGGGCCAATCTGAAGACTGTGAGCCGACGGCGCTAGCCGCGGGCCTTTTTTATGGTTTTCAGATATAGGTTCATAAGGCTCTGTCAACTGAAACGCTGAGAATCGCCTAGGTCCTCAGCGTTTTTTCGTTTAACCCCTATCCGAAAATAGGTTACTCTTTCACTGAGACCGTTCGCAGAGCCAACTCTTGCAGTTGCTTGCCATCAACCGATCCAGGCGCTTCGGTCATGTTATCAAACGCTCGCTGCGTCTTGGGGAAAGCGATCACTTCACGGATGTTTTCCAAACCGGCAAACAACATCACCCAGCGATCAATCCCCAACGCAATGCCGCCGTGCGGCGGGGCGCCGAATTTCAACGCGTCGAGCAAAAAGCCAAACCGATCACGGGCCGTGGCTTCATCGATTCCCAGCAAATCAAAGACCTGTCCCTGCGTGGCCGGATCATGAATTCGAATCGTGCCGCCACCCGCTTCCGAACCGTTGATCACCAAATCGTAAGCTTGAGCGCGACAGTTCTTCGGGTCGCTGGCTAATTGGTCGAGATCCTGCGGACGCGGTGCCGTGAACGGGTGGTGCATCGCCACGTGGCGTCCCTCTTCTTCGTCCCAATCGAACATCGGGAATTCGACAATCCAGGAACAATGCATGGCTGACGGGTCATACAGTTTCAGTTCCGCACCCAAGCGTTTGCGGAGACCATTAAGCCCTTTGCAAGTGACTTCCCAAGAGTCGGCCAGGATCAACAATAAATCTCCCGGTTTCGCTTCCATCGCCGTGGCGATCTCGGCCAAATGCTCGGCTTCCAAATTCTTGCTGATCGGCGACCATAAATCGCCATTCTCCTCAACGCGAAACCAAGCCAGTCCCTTGGCGCCAAACGTGCTTTTGACAAACTCCGTTAAATCATCAATTCGCCGCCGTGAAAAGTCACCGGCAACTCCCGGCACGTTGATCCCACGCACATGCCCACCACTGTCGGCGGCACCTCGGAAGACTCGGAATTCTGTCTTCCCGGCAATTGACGTTAAATCAACAATTTCCAAACCGAATCGCAAATCGGGCGCGTCGTGCCCGAACCGCCGCATCGCTTCGTCGTAAGTCATCCGAGGCAGCGGAGTGGGAATCTCCAGCCCCAACACTTCTTTAGCCGTCAACGCCACTAATCCGTCGATCATGCCGATCACGTCATCCGCATCCACGAACGACATTTCCATGTCCAGCTGAGTAAATTCGGGTTGCCGGTCAGCCCGCAAGTCCTCGTCACGGAAACAACGAGCGACTTGCACATAACGGTCGAAACCAGCGACCATTAAGATTTGCTTGTACAACTGAGGAGATTGCGGCAGCGCGTAAAATTTACCCAAATGTACGCGGCTGGGCACCAAATAATCGCGAGCTCCCTCCGGCGTGCTGCGGCCCAAAATGGGCGTTTCCACATCGATGAAATCATGCTCGGCAAAATAATCTCGCATGATTTTGATGATCCGGCTCCGCAACACGAGGGAACGTTGCATCGCTGCTCGTCGCAGATCGAGATAACGGTAACGAAGCCGCAAATCTTCCCCCGGCAACTCTTGTTGGCTGGGTAAAAACGGCGGATTCGGGCAATCGTTCAACAACTCCACCGCTTCCGCTCGAACTTCAATGTCACCGGTCGATAGCTTGTCGTTTCGCTTGCCTTCCAACCGAGGCGCAACCACACCACGGATCAAAATACACGACTCGTTGGATAACTTGCCGGCAGCATCCACTTGAGCTTGACCACTTTCCGGCCCCACCACGATTTGCGTCATCCCGTAACGGTCCCGCAAATCAATAAAAACCGCTCCACCGTGATCGCGGGTGCTCTCCACCCAACCACAGAGCGTGACCGCTTGATCAATGTGTTCCGATCGTAACTGGCCGCAATTATGCGTACGTAACAAGGCTGCGTTCCTTCAAGGACAATTCGCGAAATATCAGTTTTGGCGACGCATTCTAGGCTTTGTCGCAAAACCATGAAACTAGTACTTCTTCTACATTGCCAAAACGCGAAGATTGATTCGCGATTTTCCCTTCAGCATCGATCGACTCGCCCCGCAGCAAAAGATTTTCAGCTAAAACATAAATGAGAACCTACCCGAAAAACTGTGAGCCGACGGCGCTAGTCGCGGGCCTTTTTCATGGTTTTCGGGTAGGTCCCTGGTCGTCTGGCGCGACCACCCCACCCAACCACCACCGCGACTCGCCAAGCATGTCCCAACCGCCTCAAGACTCCGCCGAACAGATCGTAAACCCTTACGCGGCGCCGATCCCGACCGAGCCCAGCAGGCCGATCTACCGGCGAGCTCACGAGGCAACTCGCTACGGCAAACTCGCACAGTTTTCGCGTGGCCTGGGAGCAGCGATGCTGTTAGGAGCCCCGATCGCTGCCGGCCTGGCCTACTGGGAAATCTTAACTATTATCGGCTCAGGCCCCATCTACTTTGTCGTCAGTTTGCTGCAAGCATGGCTGTCAATCCGTTGGGCACCGAGGCAATACCTTTGGATTGCCGTGCCTTTCCTGCTTTGCGTGTTAACCGTGCTACTGGTGATCAATCTGTTTTCACTTGCGCCCGCTCAGGCGCAGACCCCGGTTTCATGGGGCATCTGCGGCTTTGCGCTTTGCATTCAGCCCACTTGGCTGCTACTGGTCAAATCACCCGAGCAACACATGTTACCGACACAGGAGCAAGTCGACGAGGCTGCGGAATTCAGTGGCGATCAAAACCCGTAGCGGTTCGCCGCGTCAATCTTTTTTATCCGCGTTGCGGCCCGAGCGTTTTTCCAAATAGAGCTTGATCGGGACCTCGCCGAACGGCAAATGGTCGCGAAGAATCCCTAGCAGATAGCGTCGGTAATTATTCGCAAAAGCATCGGGCTCATTGCACATCAAGACAATGGTCGGCGGTTCGGTGCCAACTTGAGTGCTGTAAAAAATCTTGGGGCGGCGATTTTGGTACAGCGGTGGAGGAGTGCGTTCGACCGCCGCTTGCACCAGCCGGTTCAATTGACCAGTGGTGACCCGATTTCGCGATTGTTTGAACAACATTTGGGCATGGTTTAGCAACGTTTTCACGTTCTTACCGGTTTGCCCCGTGATAAAGGCGATCGGCGCGTACTGCAGCGTGGGAAACTGAGCCCGCAAGTAATCGACCCAACGTTCTGTGGGAATCGTTTCTTGTAGCAAATCCCATTTGTTGACCACAAAGATTACCGGCTTGTGGTTTTCAATAATGTGCTGAACCAACTGTTTATCGACTTTACTGGTTTTCTCCGCGGCGTCGAAAAACATCAGCACCACGTCGGCCCGGCGAACTGACCGCTGAGCCCGGTGGGTGCTATAAAACTCGAGGTCTGTGCGAACACTTCGTCGTCGCCGCAAACCTGGGGTATCGATGGCGATAAACTTTTGCCCGTCCAATTGAAATTCCACGTCCACGCTGTCGCGAGTGGTTCCCGGCACTTCGCTGACGATCATTCGTTTGGCCTTTACCAAGGAATTGATAAAGGTACTCTTACCCACGTTCCGCCGCCCAACGATGGCAACTTTCATACGCGCTTCGTCAACGACATCCTCGTTCGGCGGCAAACGTTCCTCAATTAGCTTGAGCAACTCTTCCCGCCCGCGGTTCTGCAGGGTGCTGGTGCAGACCAGATGCCCGCGGCCCAATTTGCGAAACTCATCCGCTTCGGCATCGAGCGGATCGTGGTCTGACTTGTTGACCACTAAGATCACGGGAACCTGAACGTTCCGCAGTCGCTCAGCTGCCTCTTCATCGAGCGGCAGCATGCCGGACCGAACATCGACCACGAACAGCAGAATATCAGCCGAATCGATTGCTTCGTCGATCTGGGCACGCACATCGGCCGTTAGGTTATCGACGTCCTCGATCCCCATCCCACCGGTGTCGACCAACTCAAAGTACTTGCCCTCCTCCTCCAGCTCGACCAAAGTCGTCATCCGGTCACGAGTCACACCCGCGTGATCATCGACAATTGCTAATCGCCGTCTTGCGATCCAGTTAAAAAGGCTACTTTTGCCGACGTTGGGGCGACCAACGATAGCAACTTGGGGGATGGCCATTTGGCTTAATCTTCGGAAAACTTGAGGAAGTCTGAAATCGGTGACACGTATTTTTGTCACGGCAGGGTCTTAATGTAAGTCGTTAAAGCGATTTACGACACTGGACGCCCGGGTGAAGTGTGTTAGTAAGCGAGGAAATGTTATGCTGGAGGGGGCTAATCCGGTTGTCAGCGGCCGGCGTACAGTGGCCTCAGCCCGGCTGCGACCAGCTTTTCTGCCCACCGCTTCCGCACCCCACATGATTGAGTGTGCTGTCATGCCATTGCCCAGCTGTCGCGAGTCAAAAGTAAGGCCGTTGTGCTGCCTTTACCTCGGCCTGTCACTCAGCCTGGCACTCACTGGCTGCGAAAATCGTCAGGGGGAAAATCGCACTGGCGGTGCCACAGCGGACGCTGCAAAACTGCCAGACGATTCGCACCACGGTCAACAAGCCGCACCGCTGGCGGCGGAAACCGAAGCGGCAATCGTGGCGTTTTGTGGAGACTGTCACATCATGCCTCAAGCCGCCAGTTTTCCTCGGCATGCTTGGCGAGCCGAGGTCCAGCGGGGCTATGACTTTTACTATGCCTCGGGCCGTGATGACCTGGAAATACCGATCCGCGGAGATACGCTTGCTTATTTCACCTCGCGGGCCCCTGAGCGGCTACAGTTAGCGGCGCCGGCGAGCCTTGACCCAGCTTGGCAAACTCGATTCGAGCGAACCGAGATCACGATCCCCAAGATTGCCGACGCAGCCATTTCATTTGTCGATGTTGTGATCGCCGATCCACCCTACGGGCGATCCGTATTGTTCTCTGACATGCGCGGCGGCGGCGTGTACCTCGCAAAGATTGAGGCTGGGCAAATTGGTTTGCCGCAGCGGATTGGGCAAGTCAACCATCCAGCGGCGGTTCGCATGACGGATTGGGATGGAGATGGCCAGCAAGATTTTATCGTTAGTGACTTGGGCTCTTTTTTGCCGGAAGACAACACATTGGGACAAGTCGTCTGCCTGCGACGTGATCCTGACCGTGATAGCTTTTCCGCTCACGTTCTGTGCCGTGGGATTGGGCGAGTTGCCTCGGTGGAGGTTGCCGACTTTGACAGTGATGGGCAAACGGAGTTATTGGTTGCCGAATTTGGTTGGCACGAGACGGGCAGTATCTTTCTGGCTCAACGTGATCCTTCCGGAGCACCGTTTGCGGAACTCACCCGGCACCAAATGGATTCGCGTCCAGGCACGATTCATGTTCCCCTGATCGACTTGAATCAAGACGGACATCTCGATTTCATCGCCTTGATCAGCCAGCACTTTGAGCGAATCGAAGCATTCATCAACGATGGTCAAGGCAATTTTGTCCGCCAACCGCTCTATGAAGCGCCCGATCCATCCTTTGGTTCGAGCGGGATTCAGTTGATTGATATGAATGGTGACGACCGGCAAGATATCCTTTACACCAATGGCGATGCTTTTGATAGTTTCATATTGAAACCGTTCCACAGTGTCCGATGGTTTGAAAACATGGGGGACGGCAGTTTTCAACCACACTTGCTTGGACCGCTACCAGGGGCGCATCGAGCGATTGCTGCGGACGTCTCGGGCAACGGCCTACGGGACGTCGTGGCCGGAGCATTTTTGCCCCGCGATCTTTTGCAATCAACTAATTACCAAGAAGCGGAAGCGGTCGTGCTTTGGGAGCAAGTCAAGCCAGGAGTATTTGAGCAGCACGTGCTTGACAACGGGGGAGCGGATCATGCGGCGCTGACGGTCGAAGATGTCAACGATGACGGGCGAGCGGACATTATTTTGGGCAACTTTCGCGAGGGAGGCACGCAGAGCGGTTCAGCGTTGACGATTTTGACCTCCCAGTGATCAGGGGTCACAATAAATGCGTGACCGACACAGTCGGCAGCGCAGCCAGTTATTCCGCGATTGATCAACAGAGGGGTGATTGACGCAAGCAATGAACAAAGAGCAGAATTAGGAGGAGAAAAGTACCAAGCGCCCGTGGCACAATTGGATAGCGCGTCGGCCTCCGGAGCCGAAGGTTACAGGTTCGAATCCTGTCGGGCGTACTGAGTAAAAAACCAGCCGAATCGTTACTCAAAACGATACCGGGCACCGTGCCCGTGCGGCGTTTTCCCGAGAGCGCAAAACGGTACATACCGTTTTGGCAAATGGAGACGCAAGCACGTGCCAAAATTAACGCTACAGCAGCCCAAGTACCGGAAGCATAAGGCCAGTGGCCAAGCCATCGTCACGGTCGCCGGCAAGGACCACTATCTCGGCCCACACGGTACGAAGGCCAGCAAAGAGGAATACGATCGCCTAGTAGGTGAATGGCTCGCCCGTGGTCGCCGTGCTCCCGTGGGGCCGGAGAAACCTGCGGTAACTGTCGTGGAGGTGCTGGCGGCCTACTGGAAGCACGCCCAGGTCTATTACGTGAAGAATGGTGAGCAGACCAACGAGGTGGCGGCGATGCGGAAAGTGATATCCGATATCAAGTCCCTGTACGGCAGGACGCCCGCCGAGGAGTTTGGGCCCCTGGCACTGAAAGCTGTTCGCGAACGCTGGATCGACCGCGGGCAAGTTCGGACCACCATCAACAAAAACATGCGGCGAGTGACCCGCATCTTTCGCTGGGCGGCTGCTGAGGAAATGGTATCTGGCAGCCTACTTCACAGCTTGGCGGCCGTGCCTGGGCTGAAAAAGGGTCGAACTACTGTGCCTGAGCCCGCACCGATACTTCCAGTGCCGCTATCGGTCGTCGAGCAGACGATTCCTCACCTTCCGCCCGTAACACGCGATATGGTGAGATTCCAACTATTGACCGGAGCAAGGCCCGGTGAGGTCTGCAAGATGCGGCCGGCCGATATCGCTCGCACGGGAGAGATCTGGGAGTACTTCGTGCAAGGGCACAAGGTGGAGCATCACGGGCGGAGCCGCATCGTATTCATAGGTCCGGAAGCTCAGGCAATCTTAAGGCCATACTTGCTCCGGGATTCAACCCAAGTGTGCTTTTCGATGGCGGAGGCCGTGGAACAGCGGCGGCAAGCAGCCAGCGAGGCAAGGGTGACACCGCTGTCCTGCGGTAATCGACGTGGCAAGCGTTCCGATTCAGACAAGCCGAAAACCGCTAGAACCCGAAAGCGGAAACAACGACTACAGTTTTGTGCAAACTCGTATCGGCAAGCCATCCATCACGCTTGTGACGCCGCATTCGAGGCGTCTTGGCCGCTAGGCCGGATGGATGGAGAAAGCAACCGCGCGAGGATGCGACGGCTCACAGAGTCGCAAAAGGCAGAACTGGAAATCTTCCGGCAGGGGAATCGTTGGCATCCCAATCAGCTGAGACACGCAAAAGCGACTGCGGTCCGCAAGCAATTTGGTTTGGAGGCGGCGCAAGTAATTTTGGGACACGCTGCAGCAAATGTCACTCAAGTGTACGCAGAGCGCGACTTTGAACTGGCCCGCGATGTGGCCAAGAAAATAGGATAGTCTACGCGACAGTAGTTGACTCGATGCATCGCGGTGATATTATTTCAAGATCGCCGCCACGGCGAATTCAGGCGACCGACCAACGGAGCCAGCATTTGTGCTGATGCTCCGTTTTTTTATGCGCTGCGCTGATGCTGGCTCTCCACTCCACAGGAGAGAATTCTGATGAATGCATCTGCTGACACCGACGCCACACCCAAGCTCGTAACCCTACGAGAAGCTACCAAGCTAGTCGAGCAAATCTCTGGATATCGGCCGCATCGCGCTGCAATCTATCGCTGGAGGACTGCCGGCGTATCTGGCGTGAAGCTCCGCTGTCTCTGGGCTGTAGGCGGCTACCACACCACCGAAGCTTGGATCAGAGATTTTTTTGAGCAAGTCACCCGCGCCAAAAATGGCGAGGCAGTCGCGCCAACGGCTACCAATACGGACGCTGCATTGCGAGCCGAGCGCGAGCTGTCCAAGGCCGGCATCTAGACTCAGCCCAAAACAGGAACAGCCCGGCTGGTGAGACCGGGCTGTCGCCTTGCATCTACCTATCGACACCTGGCTGCGAATCAGAGGCATCTATGACCCCCAAAGATATACCAGTACCACACGACGGGCAACCTCGCCGCTCGACGGAAGATGGCTCCACCGACGATCGAGCGATCCAGCAAATCGCGTTCGCGATTGCGATCCGGCGAGTGGAGACTATCGCCTACCTTTTGAAACATCGCATCCCTTTCCTGCGATGCAAGGAGGCGGCAGATGCCTGAGTCACCCGAGGATGCCCGGCAGCGGCGTGAAAGAGAGGAGGCGATAGAGCACGAGCGAGCGTTGCTCGGAAGCGTCCTTACCGATCCTTCATTGGCTTTGGCGGTTAGCGAGCACGTCTCGCGTGAGGACTTCCTTGATCCACGCCTCGGAAATGCTTTCGGTTTGGTCGTTCGTGCTGCCGACGGCACGCGGTCGTCGCAAGAGATAGCTTTGAGTGTCATACGAGGCGGGCACATCACTTTCGTCGAGCTTGGCGAAATCCTACGAGACTGTATAGACCCGGGATTTGGTCGTTACCATGCGACGGAGGTGCGAGACCGATCCCGGCGCCGGCAAGACGACCCCACCGCCGCAACGAAGCGAGCGAGCCGGTTGCTAGACGCATACTTGCGTCGAATCCACGAACGCGAACTGCCGCAACTGTATCAGCTGGATGATGCCCTGAACGGCATCGAAGTGGGCCCCGAGCTTATTACTTTGATCGGCGCCCCGCCGGGCTTTGGTAAGACCGCGCTTGCCAGCCAGGTCATGTTCGAGGCGATGAGTGCTGACGGTGATCTGGTTGCCTACCTTCTGAACGCGGAGATGGGGTTTGATGCAGTCTGTCGGCGAGAATTGGCGAGGCTCACTCGCCTGAAATCTGATGATATTCGCTTTGGCCGTTTGTCAGACGAGGACGCGCGGAAGATTGACACGGCTGCGGCCCAGTTGCGACCAGCGCTCGAGAGATTGCATGTTTATGGTGAGCCAGACTTGAGCAGTCTGCGCGATCTACGGGATAGGCGACCGGGGTTAGTGATCGTCGATTACATGCAAAAATTCAGCCCACCGGATAAGGATGTTCGCGTCGGCATGGGTGTCGTGATGAACGAACTGCGGCGACTCTCC
>CAZHTX010000054.1:0-17978 GCA_964535475.1 uncultured Pirellulaceae bacterium | reverse complement strand
CATCGGCATGGTGTAAAAGCATCGTCCATCGATGGTTTCTCCGCTGGCATAGATCGCCACCACGCCTGGGTGTTCTAGCCGACCCGTAATTTCGGCCTCGCGGAGAAAGTTCCGACGATGCTCTTGGTGAGTCGCATTTTGTTGGCGAATAAGCTTGATTGCTACCTCGCGGTTCAGCGGTCGCTCCATCCCGCAGTAAACTTTGCCCAGCCCGCCAGCGTCATGAAATTGCAAGTCGACCAATTCGGATTGCGAGACGAACCGCGCGTAGTCGTGCTCGATTTCCGACGGCGTGGTGTCTTCGCCAATTCCTCTATTGTCTTGCCCCGGTATGGTTCTGCGAGTCCGCGTTCGCAACCGATCATCGACCGCTTGCAAGGCAGTTACGCGAGCATGCAAAGGGGCCAGCAAGTGCGGACAGTCGGCACACAGATCTTCCAGGCTGGTGGTATCTGCTCGCTCCTGAGCGTCTTCCCAGTCGTCCAGCAGTTCATCCAAACGTGCTTGATCGACTTCTGACAATTGATTGAATGGGGGTGTCGATGTCATAGCGGCGGTAGCTCTCCCTTGAGCTTTTCGGACAACAACAGGCGGGCGTTCCGCCACCGACGTTTGATCGTGCGAACGTCAACAGCCAACAGCCCGGCGGCTTCTTCTTGTTTCATGCTGTGGTACCAAACCAAATCAAAAATCTCTCGCTCCTGCTCGGGCAGCTCTTCCACCGCGCGATGAAATTCCGCCCACTCGCTCAGCCGCCCGGGGTCACCGGTGGCATCAACTGGATGCAAGCGATCGGCTCCCAAAGAGCCTTCGCCAACTCCCCCTCGCGGTTGCGTGTGGTGATTCGCCGCGAGCCCCTGAGCACCTGTATATTGTCGATACAAATCGATCAATTCAAAACGTAGACTGCGAGCCGCCAAACGAAAGAAGTGGGTCGAATCATGGATTACCACTTCATCCGTCGCCAAGGTCCGCTGCAGCCGAAACCAAGCCCGATGCAGCACATCTTCCGTCTCTTCCCAACGTCGCACGGCCGGTGATGAACCACGCAACATTTTGCGAGAGAGCCGCACTAAGCGGTCGTACACGCCAGCCAACAGCTCATCCCGCGCCGCTTCGTCGCCGTTGCGAAAACGATTGATTAAACCAGTGATTAACACGGTTTGGTCTTCAAGCTCGGACATTAAATAACCCGGTTACTGTCTCAAAATCTGTGATCGTCGCGGCTAGTCGCTTTGGGGATTATGACCATCATGGAAAAGCGTGACTGCCCCGCGACAGTTGAAACGTGGGAAAATTGCCGCTTTTCCGAAAAACAAAAGAAATCTTCGGAATAAGTTGTCCCCTGTGGCGGTGATTTTTCGCTTAGCTAAGGATTCGGCACCCGTCGCAGCTGTCCCTCAATTCGAGATTTTCAAAATCACAGGCTTTGGCGAGAAAAACGAACTTGTTGCACACTTCATGAATACAGAAATACAGTAGCGTCTTATGGCCGTCCCCCGCACGCCTCGCCGCCCGCCTCATCAACCGCCCCAACTTGATTGGCGGGTGTTCAGCCTGTTGTTGGGGCTGCTTGCCGCGTACGTGGTGGCGATCCTCTGGCCTGCCCCCGGGGTGATTCTGCGGGAAACGCAATTTTGGCAGGGAAAATGGGGACTGCATGTATCGTTTAGCCATCTGTTGTTGGCTTTGTTAATGTTCTGCGGCGGCCTGGCGGCCACCTCGCATTGCCAGTATCCGTTGCGGAAACGGAGTCGCCGGTTGGTGCTGGCCACCCTGGCGTCTTGGTGGATACCGCTGGTTTCGGTGATGTCGCTGGTGTTGGTGATGCGACTTTGCTTTGCCGACGCGCTGCCAGCGGCTTATCCTCAGCTCGTGACCGGTTTGCTCGTCCTGGCCGCGATGCCGGCGGCTAATTCTTCGATCGGCTGGACGCATTTAATCGGCGGCAATCTTAACTTGGCGCTCGGTTTGGTAATTCTCAGCACCTTGTCGGTGCCGCTCTGTGCGCCGCTGGTCTTCCACCTCGGCGGCGTCACCGTGGCTGGCTCCTTTATGGTGGGAACGATGTGGCTGGCCAGTTGGATTGTGGTTCCCGCGGCCAGCGGATTTTTTGTCGCTCGGGTGCGAGCCAGCAAGCAACTAACCAGTAAGCAACGAAACCACCGCGTTTCCGCTCCCGGCCGGGGGGCGACTAAATGGTGTGCCTTGATGGTGATCGTGTTGCTTAATTACATCAATGCATCCGTGGTACTGCCGCGATTCGTGGAAGGGGACGCCGGGGCCAGTGGTCCCGTGGTGCTGTTGGCTTTGGCTTTAATTGGTGCCCTCTGCCTGCTCAATCAATTGCAGGCTCGTGTGCTGTTTCGTTGGCTGCCGATCGCGATCGCGGATCAAGCGGCGATCCGCTTCGGAATCACGATGAAGAACACCGGGGCCGGGCTTGTCTTTGCCGGAGCCAGTTTAAGTGGTCAACCGCTTGCCCTGTTGCCAATCTTAATCTTGACCATCATGCAACATCTTGCTGCCGGTTTGACGGCGGCGAATTACACTAAGGAGGCAGCTCGTCATGCGCGCTGGTCCAGGAGTGGTTCCAATGCTCCAGCGATCAACGGACGGCAGGCCGAGTTGGCTTCCTTTCGCTCCTCCGATGTAACACAACCTCATGTTGATTCGCCGCCCACAGAGACTGATCAATTGGCTTATGAACCGAGTGCCCGAGAGCTTCCGACTGCTTCAGACCGTTAACTTTTGTTGCGGGACGCTGATCGGATTCTGCTTCGCGAGCCACTCCGCGGTGCTGGCTCAAGCACCACCCCACGGCAGTAAAAGCACCGGGTGGGCAGCCGAGCAAGCAGCCGCTGGGGCTGAATCACCCGATAGTCTGATTCAGCTTCGTTTGCAAACCGATCAACCGACCGGCGGGATTGAGCTGAGTGAACTTTTTGGTTCGGCCAGTTTTGACGCGGAGATCCAATCTCCCGAACAGTTTTTTGGCTTTCCCTTGGCTGCTCGGCATTTGCGCCATGATCAACTGGTGGCCTACGCTCGATATTTGGCAAACGCTAGCCCCCATTTACGTCTGCTGCCCTACGCCGAATCGCACGGTGGGCGACCACTCTATGTGTTGATGGCTCACAACAACGCGGATGACATCGAGCTGCAGACGTTACTCGATCGTCGGCAAGAGTTAACTCAGGGGCAAACCGAATCGCTGCCGAGCGACCGACCGATCGTTTATTTTGGCTATTCCATTCACGGCGATGAAGCGAGTGGTGCGAATGCCTTTCCAGCCGTTGCCTACTATTTGGCAGCCGCCGATGATTCCCGCCGCAACCAGGTGTTGGATCAAGCTGTCTTATTGCTCGATCCTTGTTTGAATCCTGACGGCTCGGATCGGTTCGCCAATTGGGCCAATGAGAATCGCGGCCTGTACGCCAACCCCAGTGGTGACGATCGGGAACACAATCAACCTTGGCCAGGTGGTAGAACGAATTATTACTGGTTTGATCTCAACCGTGATTGGTTGCCCACGACCCATCCGGAAAGTCGCGGGCGGATTGCGTTGTTCCATCGTTGGAAGCCGAACGTCGTGCTTGATTTCCATGAAATGGGTGGCAGCAGCAGTTACTTCTTTCAACCAGGGATTCCGGCGCGCAATAATCCGCTCACGCCGGACACCGTTTTTCAGCTCACCAAAGCCTTCGCGCGCCAGCATGCGGCGGCTTTCGACGTGGCCGGCGAAGCATTTTTTACGGAAGAGCGTTTTGATGATTTTTACATGGGAAAAGGCAGCACCTATCCCGACCTGCATGGTGCCATTGGGATCTTATTTGAACAAGGCAGCACGCGCGGATTGATCAGTCACAACGAGCAATTCCAGCGCACGTTTGCCGAGACGGTTGCCAACCAAGTTCGCACATCACTATCGAGCATCGATGCCACCCTCGAACTTCGCAACCAGTTGCTCGAGCATCAGCTTGATTTTTACGCCACCGCGACGGCACGCGCCGAAGCCGCCGGGATTACCGCTTATCTGCTGACTGCCGCGGGAGATGCCAGCCGCCTGGTCGCAGCCGCCGAGTTGCTCAACCGGCATCAGATTTCTTGTTGGCGGAATGCGGAAAGCTTGCAAGTTGATGGTCGGACTTGGGGGCCTGGTCAAGTTTTGATCGTGCCCACCGCTCAGCCTGAAAGTCGTTTTCTCGAATCGCTCATGCAAACGCAACAGACTTTCCAAGAGAATATTTTTTATGATGTTTCTACTTGGCACCTACCATCCGCTTTTGATTTAGAGGCAACCAGTTACCAAAGCGACTTGCCCGAGGCTTGGCAAAAACCTTTCACACCTCCATCGGCCGCCGACAGTTCGCCTTCGGCCAGTGATCAAGCGAATGCGATCGCCGGCTTTGCCATCGATCCGGTCAGTTTGGAGGCACCCCGGTTGGTCGCTAAATTGTTGGCTGATGATGTTCAAGTGCGAGTCGCTTACGCTGGTTTTGAAACGGGCAGCCAGGACGAAGCTGGCCGCGCGTGGCCAGCCGGTACTTGGTTGGTGCTGCGGGCTGTCAATCAGCAACATTGGGATCGAGCGGTCGAAGTGCTGACAGCGGCCGCCGAGCAAGAGGCCTTAACGATCGGGGCGCTGCGGAGCGGTCTGACCGAGAGCGGCCCCGACTTGGGCAGCAACGACAACTTGGTCGTGCCCCAGCCACGCGTTTTGTTAGTCGTTGGCGACGGAACCAGCAGCTACGGTGTCGGTTCGCTGTGGTATTATCTTGACCATCGTTTGCGATTGCCGGTCACCCTCGTGGATACCGATCGCTTGTCCCGCATCGACTTGCGAGATTATTCATGCGTTGTCTTGCCCGCCGGTAGTTTCAGCAGCTGGGGAACCGCCGAGATCGAGGCCTTGCAGAACTTTACGGAAGCAGGCGGCACGCTGGTCGCTGTCGAATCGGCGATCGGATGGTTGCAACGCAAGCAACTGTTGAGCAAAGTCGGCGACGCCGGAAACGGCCAAACCATGGAACCAACAGCCAGTGCTAGTTCCGCAACGCCAACTCTGCCGCGGTTCGGTGAAGCATCGGACCGCAAGGCCTTGGAGAGCATCGCGGGGGCAATTTTTCAAACCGCCGTCGATTCCACACATCCCTTGGCTTTCGGTTTTCCTGATGAACGGGTGCCAGCGTTTCGCACCAGCACCCGCCGTTATCCTGTGCCAAAAAATCCGTACGCTACGGCAGCCCGATATGGTTCCGTGGTGGCCGGTTACGTCAGTCAAGATAATCGCCAGCAACTCGCTGACACCGCGGCGATTTGGGCTGAGAATGTGGGCCGCGGACGGATCATTTGCATTGCCGACAACCCGGTCTTTCGAGGTTATTTCCGCGGCTCCGAAAGGTTCCTCAGCAACGCCGTCTTAATCGGACCCACGATTCGAGTGCCTTGAGTGCCGAGTCTTCTCGCTGAACTTCAGAAACCGCCGACGGTTTTTCCAGCTTCGACTTCGCGGCGGATAATGTCGGAGAGTTTGACATCGAAGCTGGCGTCAGCGATCCGCGCGCGATCGGCAACGACTTTCGCTTCCTCAACCACCTTTCGCAACTGAGCAGCGGTGGCTTGACGATCGAGTCGCGGCCGCTGCGATGGGTCCTCGTCAATCAACACGGGGTCAAGCACATCGCGGCTAAAGTCGACCGCGGTGGCCTCGCCTTGATCGACCGCTTTTCGCAACCGCGAGAGTTGTTTTTCAGCTTCCGCCTGTTCTTCATCGGTGAACGCATCGGACGCGGCGATCATCGCTTCGACGGCGGACAAATCGCCCCACTCTAAAATGGGCGAACGATTCAACCGCTCCATGATGCCCGAAGCTTGCCAATCCTCCAGCTGACCGGCTTGCGCCTCGCTGACAACTCCCTCCAAGATCTGCACCACTTCGGCTTTCTCCTCCGGTGGAAGATTGCTCTGCTGCAACGCGGGGATCACGTCACCGGTTAAGGTGCGAATCGCTAACTCGGTCCGCTGCTGAAACAGGTACCAAGTGGAAATTCCACAGAAGATGAAAAACAGCATCATCGCCAGCGCGGTGGCGGCCATAATGCCGGGCAAACAGCCGGGACCCTCATCGTCCGCCGGTGCCGACGGCGGGCCAGCGGGCGAGTCGACTTCCGTGGTTGGAGAATCGGCCAGCTCGGAATCTGACGAGTTTGCTGCTTGGGGATGCGTCAACTGGAAAGCCCTGACTAGCGGAATTCAATCGTTACGACTTCAAATTTCATCAGCCCCGCAGGTGCTTCGATTTCAGCGACTTCGCCAACTTTCTTGCCCAACAACCCCTGGCCAATCGGGCTGGTGCACAAAATTTTGCCGCTGTCGTAGTCATCTTCACCAGCACCCACCAGGGTAAACTCTTCTTCGTCCCCGTAGTCCATGTCCTTGACGACGACGGTGCATCCAAAGACGACTTCGTCTTTCGGTAATTGTGAGATGTCGACAATGCTGGCCCGAGCCAATTTGCCCTTCAGTTCATTGATTTTGGCCTGCAACATCCCCTGATTTTCCCGCTGGGCATGGTACTCGGCGTTCTCCTTGAGATCGCCCTCCTCCCGAGCGTCGGCCAATTTCTGGACGATCTCCGGCATATCCACCGATTCCATTCGCTCGATTTCGGCCTTAATTTTGTTGTAGCCCTCGCGGCTCATTGGTACTGTATCGGCCATGTTAAAATCGACTCCACGTCCGTATTGTTTCTGAATGGACAGTACTACAAATCAAAACGCGACCGCTCAGAGGAGGGCGGTCGCGTGCGACAAATTGAGATATCTTGGTGAATGAAGCTGTTGAATCAGCCGTAACGAACCATTGTGGCGTTTCTTCAACGCAATGTAAAGATGAAAGACCAGAGATCACCCCAGCCCAGTCGATTCTAGCATGCAACACTCCAGGCGTAAATTTATCGGCCGCTCATTAGCCGCCGCCACAGCCATTTCGCTGGCCAAGTCGCCCCTCAACACGACCGCCCGCGCCGCCTCCCCACAACAACCAACTCCGCAACAACCAGCAACCGCTGGCGAAGCTGAGGCCCAGCCAGACGTTACGGCGGGGTGGATTGATGCGCACGTACACATCTGGAGCCCCGACACGACTCGTCACCCGTTAGCTCCCGGATTTACGCCTGCCGAAATGCAGCCCCCCAGTTTTACTCCTCAGGAACTGTTCGCCCACTGTCGTCCAGCCGGGGTCAGCCGCATCGTGCTGATTCAGATGAGCTTCTATCTGTACGACCACACGTACTTAATCGAAGCCATCAAGCAGCACCCCGGCGTCTTTTCCGGAGTGGCCCTGATCGATCATCACGACGATCAACTGGTGACGCGAATCAAGTCACTCGCCGCTGACGGCATCCGCGGATTTCGCCTGCACTCGCGAGGTGACGCCCATTCCTGGGTCAACGATCCAGGCATCGGCCAACTTTTTCGCACCGCCGCCGCGGAAGGTCTGGCTGTCTGTCCGCTGATCAACCCCAGCGACATCGGCTTCGTCGACCAGCTCTGCCAACAGTATCCCGAGACCCACGTCGTTGTCGATCATTTTGCCCGCATCGGCTTGAGTGGCAAAGTCGAAACTGACTATTTGCAACAGCTTTGCAAATTGGCTCGGTTTCCCCACACCTATGTCAAGACCTCCGCTTTCTACGCACTCGGAAAAAAACAGCCCCCCTACGACGACCTGATTCCGATGATTCGCCAAGTCTGTGATCGCTTTGGTCCGCAACGCTTGATGTGGGCGTCAGACTGCCCCTTCCAGGTCCAAGGCGAACATTCCTATGAAGCTTCGCTGGCCTTAATCCGGGATCGCATTGATTTTCTCACGCCCGCCGAAAAACAACAACTCTTGCGCGGTACTGCGGATAAACTGTTTTTTGCGTAGGCCCCAAACAGTCCGTAGCCAAGCACCTGCTCGCCCTTCTACCATCCTCTCTTTTTGATCCCGCCCAGCGCTCATGCCCGTCACCACCATTGCTTCGATCGACGATGTTTTCCGAGCGGAAAAAATCATCCGCCAACACATCTCGCCCGCTCCGCTGATTCGTTGCTATCCCTTGGAGCAAGCACTCGGCTTATCACCTGATCGCCGCGTCTGGATCAAGGACTATGGCTGGACGCCCGTTGGTTCCTACAAACTGCTTGGCGCTTTGAACTGGATGGCCAATCATCTCGAGGAGATTGGCGATCGACCGGTGGCAGCGCATTCCTCGGGCAATTTCGCTTCGGGCCTCGCCTTTGCCGGCAAGACATTTAGCAAAAAAGTCATCATTGTCATGCCCGACTCGGCACCGCGAGTCAAGTTTGCTCGCACGCGCGCCCTCGGTGCCGACGTACGCACCTATGATTTGGCGACCGACCATGAGACGGGCGTGCGAGATCAGCTGACGCGTGAGATTGCGGAAACCGAGAATGCCGTGCAAGCGTCTCCCTATGACGACAACCACGTGATCGCTGGCAACGGGGTCGGCGGTTTAGAGATTGTCGAAGAGTTGCGACGGCAAGGTCGCCAGTTATCGCACTTCGTTTGCGCGATCAGCGGGGGCGGCTTACTGGCTGGCCACGCGTTGGCGATCGCCGATGGGTTCCCGCAGGCCAGGATCGTGGCCGTGGAACCGGCCGGCGCCGATGACTTTGCCAAGTCGCTGGCCGCCGGCGAGCGAGTGCGGATCGAACGCCCCGCCAGCATTTGCGATGGCTTGCTTTCTTATGACGTGGGACATCACAACTGGCCGATTCTGCGAAATCATGTTAGTCAGGCGGTGGCTGTTAGCGATGCCGAGACCTGTCAGGCGATGCAATGGTTTGAAACCCACCTCGGCGTCCGCAGCGAACCTTCCGGCGCGGTCACCATCGCCTCGCTGTTGACCGGTCAATTCGATCTGGCCGGGGAGGGAGATATCGTGTTGACGGTGAGCGGCCGGAATGTCGACCCCGATGATTTTCGCAAATGGACCGACTCGGTCGCTTAAGCAAAGATATCGGTAGCCACCTTGCCCGCCACGTCGGTCAAGCGAAAGTCGCGGCCCGCATGATGGTAGGTTAACCGCTCGTGGTCGAGCCCCAATAAATGCAACATGGTGGCATGCAAGTCGTGCACGTGCATTTTGTTTTCCATTGCGTAATAACCATAGTCGTCGGTGGCCCCGTAAGCATAACCCCCTTTGACGCCACCACCGGCCATCCACATGGTAAATCCGTGTGGGTTATGATCGCGGCCGTTTGTCCCTTGAGCGGTCGGCGTCCTCCCGAATTCGCCTCCCCAGACGACCAACGTATCTTCCAGCAAACCACGCGACTTTAAATCTTGCAACAACCCGGCAATCGGTTTATCCACCTCGGCCGCGTTCTTGGTGTGTCCGCGGTAGAGATCGCTGTGCTGATCCCACTGGACCTCGCTGTCACTGTGAGTCACTTGCACAAACCGCACACCCGCTTCGAGAAAACGACGCCCCATCAAACATTGACGGCCAAAATCTTCGGTGATTGGATCGTCGATGCCATACAGCCGATGCGTGGCAGCACTCTCCTGATTCAAGTCTTGCAACTCGGGCATGCTGGCTTGCATGCGAAACGCCAATTCAAATGCGTTAAGCCTCCCCTCCAAAGCGGGCGACTCGCCGATTTGCGACAAATGCTCGCGGTTCATGGCTTGCAGCAAATCTAATTGTTGCCGCTGCGTTGCCACATCAATCCGTTGGTTCTGGACATGTTTGACGCGAGCGGTCCGGGCCGCTTGGCTGGCGTTTCCCAGCGGAGTTCCTTGACAATGGGCAGGTAAGAAAGCGGCTCCCCAATTGTTCACCCCACCGTGTGCCAACGTGGGACAGATGGTGATGAAGGCGGGCAGATTTTCGTTCTCAGTTCCCAATCCGTAGGTCACCCAAGAACCCATGCTGGGACGGACGAATTGGTCCGTTCCAGTGTGCAGCTTCAACGCCGCGCCACCATGGGCCGGGTTGGTGCCATGCACCGAACGCAAAATGCACAGGTCGTCGACGTGCCTCGCCACTTGCGGAAAAAGCGCGCTGACCGGCAACCCCGACTCACCATATTGTTGAAACTTCCACGGCGACCGCAGCAAATTACCTTGCTGGGCAAACGTCACATCGGGCAGCGCAAACGGGGGCGCCTTGCCGTCATCACGATCCAACAACGGCTTGGGATCAAACGTGTCAACGTGCGAAGGGCCACCCTTCATGAACAGAAAAATCACCCGCTTGGCTCGCGGCGGAAAGTGCGGCTGCTGGGCGGCCAGCGGATTGCCCGCACGTTGATCGCCCGCCTC
Source organism: uncultured Pirellulaceae bacterium (assembly GCA_964535475.1). Taxonomy (GTDB): domain Bacteria; phylum Planctomycetota; class Planctomycetia; order Pirellulales; family Pirellulaceae; genus Laterigemmans. The sequence goes on along the minus strand of CAZHTX010000054.1, from coordinate 7,643 downwards.
CGCGGCGCCGGCTGATTGTCGCTGCAACATGGACAACAGCGCCAAGTTACCAAAGCCGACGGCGGTTCGTTTCAGCAATTGGCGACGTTGCTGCAAACCTTGAAAATCAAGCGCAGACATGTCGCGTTGAGTGCCTGAAAGGTGAGGTGTGGGCATTGTAAATCGTCCGCAGCCGATTGAGGCTATTTTAAGTAAATAAATTCGTTACTGGCCAGCAAGCTTTGACAAAACAAAGCCCATCGCGATTCAGTATCAACTGCTAGGAACTCGGTCACCCGATCAACTTCTTGATTGCTCGGTGGCCTTGCCAATGCCCGCTCGTATGCCAACGTGATCTGCTGGTTGAGGTCACCCTCGGTGCCGCGAATCTGTGCGGCGAACGCCTCGGCCGAGTCCATCACCAGTTCGTCATTCATCAACAATAATGCTTGCGGCGCGACGACGGTGGTGTGGCGACTGCCCGTGGGGGTTGTTGGGTCTGGGAAATCAAATTGTTCGAAAAAGGCATAGATGTTGTTTCGCACCACGGGCAAATACATGGCCCGCCGTAAACTATCGTATTCCGTATGATCGACCGAAGTGTGATTGAAGACAAACTGACGATTTCGCAAGGGCACCATCTTGCCGTGCAGCTGCAAATCGAGTCTCCCCGAAACGGCCAAGATGGCGTCGCGAATTTCTTCGGCTTGCAAACGACGCAGGCGGAATTTCCAAAGCAGCAAATTCTCAGCGTCAATGGCGGCCGCAGACTCTGACTCCGGATGCACCGAGTCTTGTTGGTATACGCTGGAAGTCATAATCAGGCGATGCAAGGCCTTGGTCGACCAACCTGACTTGATGAAATAACGAGCCAACCAATCCAGCAGCTCGGGATGCGTGGGGCGATCTCCCAAACGTCCAAAGTTTTCCGTCGTGCCAACGATCCCCCGTCCAAAATGCCAACGCCAAATTCGATTGACATACACGCGAGCGGTCAGCGGATGTTGGCTGCTGGCCATCCACCGTGCCAGTTCCAGACGGCCACTCTGATTACCGGGAAAGACGGGACGATTTTGCGAAACCCACATCACTTCGGGAAATTCGCGGCTGACCGGCTCTCCCAAATTGCGATGACTGCCGCGAATGTGAATTGGTAAACTTTCAACCACCGGACCATCGGTCACTCCCATCGCGGCGGTTCGATCGAGGGAAATACTTTCCAAATAGCGAGCCTCTTCCATCAACTCGCCGTAACGCGCGAAAGTCTCGGCATCGAGCGCAAATTCAGGTTGCGGCGGAACGCTGATAAACCCGCTGGGATCCTTCAACGCTTGCCGCGCATGCTCACGCAACGCCCCCGCGTCGACGTCATCATTTCCGCCCACTTCGGCTGATGTTGCTTGAGAAGTCGCATCACCATGCAACAGGGCCTGAAAATAGTCCTCAATCGTTTGCGGATCTTGATCGCGGATGGCCAACCATTTCGCAACCAGCGGGTCCTCTTCGTGATAAGCCAAATGCAAACGACAATGGTGCAAGATCCGAGCGTGCAGGCCATAGCGATCGGCGATTGTTTGCACCTCGGCCAAGGATGTACCGGCTTCGAATTCGCTGGCAGCCGTGAGATACTTGGCCGCAGCCGCCTCCGCTTCTGCTCGCACCGCCTGCATCGCTTGACTCTTAAAACTATTTGCCGCTTGGTTCTTGGCGGCAATCTGAGCATCGACTTCCTTGAGCTTTTCTTCTTCCTCCGGCGTGGCGAAATCATGCTCGTACCAATGCTTGATCGCGCCGGTATTCGAATCCGCAAAAGCTCGCGTACTTTTGAAAATTGCCGCCAAGCTGTAGTAGTCACGGTGCTTGATGGGATCAAATTTATGATCGTGACAACGAGCACAGCCGAGCGTCATGCCGAGAAATGCTTTGCCCACCGTATCGATCTGCTCGTCGATCGCGTCCATGGTCAATTTCTCGCGGTCAGGTTCCGCCAGCACTTTGGCACCCAGGGCGAGAAAGCCGGTGGCCGTCTTGGTTTCTTGGTTGGCGCGGGGGAGTAAATCACCGGCGATTTGCTCGACGACAAACTGATCAAACGGTTTGTCCTGATTAAATGCCTCAATCACATAGTCGCGATACCGCCAAGCGTTACCGAAGGCTAAGTTTTCGTCCAACCCATTGGAATCGGCGTACCTGGCGACGTCCAACCAATGCCGTCCCCATTGCTCTCCGTAGTGGGGCGACTCCAACAAACGATCGACCAACTTGGCAACCGCGTCTGGTGAGTCATCCTGCTCAAACGCGACGATTTCCTCGGGCGTTGGCGGCAAGCCGATCAAGTCATAAGTGATCCGCCGAATCAACGTGCGTTTATCGGCGGGTGGTGCCGGCTGAATGCCCGCCGCGTTTAGCATTTCAAGAACAAAAGCATCGATAGGTGTTTGCAGCCATTGCTGATCTTCCATCTGTGGTGGTGTGGGATCGCCCAGCGGCCGCAGCGACCAAAATTGCCGTCCCGCTTCGATGCTCATACCGGTTGGTTGCGGCCCGCTGCTGAGCGTCTCTGCGGGGTCACTACTTTCCAAGCGAGGATCGACAGCCCCGCCGCGGATCCAGGTTTCCAAAGCGGCAATCTCGGTCGCTGATAATTTACCGCTCGGTGGCATTTGCAAGGACAGATTCTCGTACCGCACCGCTTCCATCAGCCGGCTGGCTGCTGGCTCTCCGGCAACGATGGCCGGTCCGCTGTCACCCCCGTGTTGCCAAGCCGCTCGCGAATCGAGCCGCAACCCGCCCGCTTGCTCTTCGCTGCTGTGACACTCCAAACAGTGTGTTTCGAGCAACGGCCGAATCTGTTTCTCAAAGAACTCAAGCTCCGTTGCCGAGGCAGCGGCGGGAGGTGCCGCGAGGGCCTGAGAAGGTGGCACAGCCCAACAGCCCAACACAGCCCAGCAGCCCAGCAAAACTCGGCACCCCACGATCTCGGCCGAACACGCAAACGCCAATCTGCTGAGTTGAATTTTCCGCGAGTGCGGGTGTTTACGGGCAAGCATTGTTCGCTGGCGCATGGGGAATTGACGTAGGTGGGCGGGAGGTAGCGGGGTGAAGGCGGGATCACTGTGGCGGGCCAATTTAGAACCGCTCCGAAAACCATTAGCCGCTTTGGCGCTAGCCACGGTTTTAGCCGCTTTGGCGCTAGCCGCGGTTTTAGCCGCTTTGGCGCTAGCCGCGGTTTTTAGCCGCTTTGGCGCTAGCCACGGTTCTTTCGGTTTGCGGGTAGGTTCGTAGGTTCACCTCTCATTATCGTATCGGGTTTGCCGACTCATTCCAAGTTTTTTTCAGTCGGCAGCCAAATCAGGTCTCGAAACAAGCTGACGAGTGAACTCTGCCGAGTGGCTGCGTGCTCATTTCAATTGACTGAGGTAGGCGAGTAAGTCGGCCGCTTCTTGGGCAGTCAGCGCGGCTAGCAACTGCTCTGGCATCAGCGAATCGGTTGCCGCGACTTCTTCCTCGACCGCCTCCACTTGGATTTCGTGGCGACGACCGGCTGCGTCTTGCAACATAATCGTCCCTGGTGTGCGATTGAGGATCCGTCCGATCCGCAATTGCCCATCGGTGGTCAACAGCCTCACAGCCCGATAGGGTTCGGCGATCTCAGCCGCCGGCTGGACGATGTGGTGTAACAGTTCAGCCGGTTGTTGATACTTAGCGGCAATCTTTGACAGTTCCGGACCAACCGCAAGCCCCTGGCCATGAATCTGATGGCATTGAGCACACTGCCCCCGTCCGGCGATAAAGCTGTCGCGTCCCCGCGCGGCGTCTCCAACCAGCTCCAGCACCTGTCGCGGTTCAAATTGTGGTCCCAAACGTTTGACCCGCGCTTCCGCGGCAAACCATGGTTCGAATAGCTCGGCAATCTCGGCCGGGGCGGCCAACGCACGGTCGATAATCTTCGATTTGAACTCTGCTCGGATGCGACCTTGATGCCAAGCTAACGATAACGCCAACGCTCTGTCAGGCTCGGCCAATAGTTCGCTGATCGCTGGCAAATCGTTCGCTAACAATCCCTTAGTCCCCTCAGCTGAATCTGGCAATTCATTGGGGCTCACACATAATTGCGCCAGCCAACGTTCGATATGTTGCTCGGCTGCTCCGTCTGTCACTTGCCCGTCTGTCACTTGCCCGTCTGTGCTTTGCCGAGGCATTGCCGCTATCCAGCGGCTCAGCAAATCGACGCCACGCTGGTCTGCCCTGGTGGACCCCAGCGGCGGCATCCGACCGCTTCCCAGCTTTGCGGTGCGATACAGCAACACCGAGCGATGCGGCACCCCCGGCGCAATCAGCTTGGCCGCCGGCAAGCGATAATTCCCCCGCATTGCCGCCGCTCCGACCAACCCCGTGTCGGCTAACGGTTTGGTAAAACTGACATCAAACGCCACGGAAGCGTTGCCACCATTTAAATGACAATGCCCGCAATTGGCATGCAGGTAAGAACGAGCACGCATGGCCAGCGGTTTCGACTCGTCATCAGGATCCACCAGCATCGGCCCGGGCGTTTCCGCAGGCGGCTGTCCTTCCGTTTCTAAGCGCGGTGGATCGGTCGCAATCCAAGCTCGCCGCAACAAAGTCGACCAAGCGTCAGGATGCCCATCGGGATGTTGACCTGTCAGCGTTCTCAACTGCGGTTCGATAAATCCCAACGTCTCGCCTCGCCACGGAGTATGGCAAGTCCGGCATTGACCACGCGCGGCAAAAATCCAGTCCAGCTCCGACCGACCACCGGGAGCCGCCGCGTCTGTAATCGGAATCTTGGTAACCGCGCCTCCGGCTGGCACCAAACTGGCATCCCGACCAGCCTCGTCCCAGCGGTAGGTATAATGGTTCCATTCCCCCAACGAGACAGCGTGAGCCAACTGCGTCTCCACCGGCCGCTGCGACGCGATTTCCCCAACAACGCTCTCAATAAAATAGGTTTTTGCCAGCACCGTCCCGGCAGGTAACACCACCTCGGTGCGAAACCAATCAAAGGTGGTTTGCGGTGTGCCGTAAAATGTCGCCGCCTCGGTACCTGGAATTGCTAACCAGAATCGTGCGACCGCACCATCGCGATACATGGGAGCCTGAATCGAATACTCCACGACGCCCTCGGCAGGCGTTAATGGTTGAGTGCTGGCAAACAACCCTGTCTCACTCAAACGCCGGGGGAAATCTTGATCACTCCACTCGGTCGGATTGGGAGCGAGCCGATAAATACCCGACTGGCCCGCACTGTTGTAATCCAAGATTAACAATTCGCCGTCGTGATCCAAAGTAAAGCTGATCGGCTTGACTGGCCCCACTGCAATCTCACGATTCTCATACACCCCACCTTCATCAAACTCCGCCGCCCAGAACTTGCGAGTCACCCAATCGCCATACACATATTTACCTCGCAGTGAAGGCAACGCCTGGCCATGATAAACCACTCCACCGGTGATTGAAGCAGCCTCAGCATGCGGCAACGCGACCTCTGCTGACAAAATCGGCGTGGGACCAGGGGACGCGTCGGGGCGCACATCGCCCGGCCCCTCTTTAATCGGCCAACCATAGTTACCGCCTGGCTGCACTCGATAAACCATCTCCCAAGCTTCCCAGCCAACATCACCCACCCAGAGGTCATCAGTCTTGTCGTCAAAGCTCATCCGCCAAGGGTTACGAAATCCATAAGCATAAATTTCGGGACGGGCCGTGGGATGATCGACAAAAGGATTGTCAGCGGGTATCCCATAAGCTTGACCGTCGGGAACCTGATTGATGTCGATGCGAAGAATCGCCGCATACACATCACCCACGTTTTGCCCATGATCGTACTCATCAGGTGGTGAAGGTGCCGCCACGTCACCGGTGGAAATATACAATAAACCCTCGCGATCAAATGCGACGGTACAGCCGTTATGCCCCCCTGAGTCAAAACGAAAGATTGGTCGTTCCGAGGCTACATCGAGGGTCAGCGCGGCGGGATCCGCTGAGTCACCAAGTGCTTTCAACTCGAAACTGGCAATGTGAGTCCCCTCGCTGCGTCGTTTTCCCGGCGCTGTTACGACGTAACAAATCACGACGGTACGGTTCGTGAGAAAGTCGGGGTGAAAGGCCAAGTCATAGATCTGAATTTGTTGGGAATCCTCTGGCCGCAGCTCGCAATGTGGTGGCGGTGTAGCCGTTAAATCGGCGACCAAATGGGCCTCTCGCGGATCACCGTCCGCAGCAAAGCTATAGATCTTGCCACCTTGCTCGCCAACCAACAAAACTGGCAAAGCATCATCGCGCCGCGCAACGGGCAGTGGCTTGATGGTGACTGGCTTATCAAATTCCAAATTCGAATAAACGCGCTGCAGCACGAACGGCAACGGCGGCTCCGGGGAACCAACCACTCGCGACGTCGTCCAAGCGGGCCGCTGGAAATGCCCAGCGTCATCGGCCCCAGCTGGCAGCGAGCACATGAAAAGTAGGCAAGCTGGCAGTAAGCAAGCTGGCAACAGGAAAATTGGTTGATTGGTAACTACTTTATCGGCGACGCACATCGATGACCTCAAAAGTCTGCCCATGAATGTGCACCAACTGGTGCTGTAAAGTGTTGCATTATATACGATCCACCGTTCTGACTGGGTTTCCAAGGCGTCAAGGCGGGGAGCTCCGGCAACCTAGACAAGTTCTTCAACAAACTATCCGAGCATAAAAAAAGCTTGCCGCACTCCCAAGAATGCGGCAAGCTCTTCGATATTTATTCAGACTTCAAAAAATGTTTGCTGAGGACGTTATTCTTGTCCGCTGCCAAACATACTGTCCAACGCTTCGGAGGAAGAACGCTGCTGCTCGGTCGGTTCCGCAGCTGCATCTTCCGTACCGGCTGGCCGTGGTGCCTCGGCCAACAGGGGGAAGCTGGCTTCTAGCGATTGATCGGCTTGTTCGGCCATATCCTCCACTGCCTCGCGACGGTAATTGACTTCCGAATCTTGGAACAATCGGAAGCCGGTACCGGCCGGAATCAAGTGCCCCAGAATCACGTTTTCTTTCAGGCCGACCAAGCGGTCGACCTTGCCAGCCAAAGCGGCCTCGGTCAACACTTTGGTTGTCTCCTGAAAAGATGCGGCACTGATAAAGCTGTTGGACTGGACCGACGCTTTGGTAATCCCCAACAACTGAGTGCTGGCCGTCGCGCTGCGAGGCTTCTTTCCCTTTGTCGGAGCCGCTCCCTCCGCCTCGATCTCCGCGTTTGCTTGTTCCAAGACATCTTTGGGAACGATCGCGCCAATCTCAAACTGTTGGCTGTCGCCCTTGTCGGCAATCTTGAGGCACTTTGCCAATGCTTGATTGGTGCGGCGGAATTCAAACCGGTCCATGACCAAACCTGGCAACATTTCGGTGTCGCCCGCTGTCTCAATCTTCACCTTCCGCAACATGCGAGCGATGATGATTTCACAGTGCTTGTCGTTAATTTCGACACGTTGCGAACGATAGACTTGTTGAATTTCGTGTAGCAAATACTGCTGCACAGCCTCTTCGCCCGAGACTCGCAGGATGTCGTGGGGCACCAAGGGGCCATCGACCAGAGCCTGGCCAGCTTTGACAACGTCACCGCTGTGGACCAAGAACCGCTTGCCGTGAGGCACCAAGTGTTCCCGTTCGAT
>CAZHTX010000053.1:14819-18020 GCA_964535475.1 uncultured Pirellulaceae bacterium | reverse complement strand
CGGACGGTCGTGACTCGTCATCGTTGGTGGCGGGCCGGTCTGGAGATGTTGGTCGTTGGCGCGGCGGCGGCTGGCATCGCCTATGGCATTGGAGCCCTGATGTCGCAAATTGTCGGGCACGGCATGGTCGCAGCGCTGCCTCAAATTTAAACGACTATTGGTGGCGCGGCGATTGCTAAGCAAAGGGTTAGTGAGAAAACACTTTCGGTTTACGAAATGTTGATACCACGATCCCCGTTTAGGAGAATGATGATGCGGATGTTAAGACCATGGGCCTCTCTGGCAATGATCGCTTGCCTAGCAGTTAGTTCGCAACTAACGGTTGCCCAAGCGGAAGACCTCAATCCGGCGCACTTGCCTAAGGATGCGAAGTGGGTGATTCACGTCAACTACGACGCTTTTAGTGATTCCAAACTCTCCGAGCAAATTCAGCGTGAGAATTCGGCAACGGCTGATGCTCTCAAGAATTGGATGCAGGAAAAGTTTGGCATCGATCCACCGCAGGAGCTGTCGGGCCTGACCGCCTTCAGCAGCGATTATGGAGACTACGCGGGGTCGGCGATCGTTAACGCCAAGTACGACGCGACCAAACTGGAGACCATGCTGCGGAAAGCCAAAGAGCATCGCACAACCGACTTTAATGGGCATACGATCCATGTGGTAACGGTGGAGCCTGAGCTGGAGCAACAAGGTCCAGGTTCGGCCAGGGGAACCGCTGGTCAACAAGCGCGGCGCAACGAGCAACGGTCCAATCAAGTCGCTCCGGAACGGCGCCGCACCGCTACGATTGCGAACCAAGGTTTTGGTGAGCAGCTGGAACAGCAAGTTTCGGTCGTGATGGTGGATCAAGATACTTTGGTGTTGGCTTCCAGCGAGGACAACGCCAAGAACACGCTGCAGTTGCTCGCCGGCGACGCACCCTCGCTCGATGGCGCTGACACACCACTGCTGACTGATCGAGTCGATAAGGCTTGGGTCTATGCCGCGGCAATCGGTTTGCAGCAACTCAAGGAGGTTGATATTGCTTTGCCCGTGCTCTCTCAGCACGAGCGGATCACTTGGTCATTCGGCAAGCAAGGCGATAACACATTTTACGAACGGGCTAACTTGGTGGCTCAATCCGAAGATGTCGCCAGCAAAATGCTGACCGTCGTCAAGGGTGTGATCGCTTACGAAGAGCTGTGGGCTGCTGACAACCAGTCGCTGCAAGCTGTGATTGACAACGCCAAGATCGAGCAAAAAGGCAAGGAAGTCCGAGTTCAGTGGCAAGGTGAGGACAATCAAGTCTTGGCCGCAATGGATGTGATGGCCGAGCGTGTTGATGCCTGGAAGCAACTGGTGATGCGACAGGACGGACAAAGCGGGCAATGATCACCAAGCGATTTAAGATCTTCAGCTTGCTCGGGTTTCCCATTTATTTGGATCTCAGTTGGTTTGCGATCGCAATCTTGATTGCTTGGTCGTTGGCAACTGGGTATTTCCCGAGCCAAGTTGGAGATTTACATCCAGGTGTCTACTGGTCGATGGGGGTTGCCGGCGCGCTCGGGCTGTTCGCATCGATCTTGGCTCACGAACTGGGCCATGCTGTCGTCGCCCGACGTTTTGATTTACCGATCAGTGGAATCACCCTGTTTATTTTCGGGGGTGTCGCCGAGTTGACCAAGGAGCCGCCCAGCCCCAAGGCCGAGTTCTTTGTGGCTATCGCCGGCCCGATCGTCAGCATCATTATCGCGGCAGTTTGTTTTGCCGTCACCTGGTTCAATCAATCGCTGTTGCCAGCCACGGTTGTGCTCGTGATTGCTTATTTGGCGTTGATTAACGCCGTCGTGGTCGCTTTTAACTTGATCCCCGCCTTCCCGCTCGATGGTGGTCGGATCTTGCGTTCCATCCTCTGGTACCTCAAAGGAAACCTCCGCTGGGCAACGCGGATTTCTTCCGCGATGGGCTCCGCCTTTGGCCTGTTCCTAATTATTTTAGCCCTAATCAATCTATTGGCTGGCGCCTTGCTGGCTGCGCTCTGGCAATTTCTCATCGGTATGTTTTTGAGAAACGCCGCGCAAATGTCTTATCAGCAAGTGATCGTTCGTCGCGCGCTGGAGGGAGAACCCGTAAGCCGCTTTATGAAGACTAACGTGATCACCGTTGATTCCAGCCTCACGCTTGATCAACTTGTGGAAAACTATATTTATCGTTTCCATCACAAAATGTTTCCCGTTACGGATCGTGAAAAATTGGTCGGTTGCGTGACGACTCGTGACGTGCAACGCATTGAACGCCAACATTGGCACCAAACGGAGGTGGGGCAAATCGCGGGGAAATGCGAGCAAGACAATACGATCACTCCCGATACCGACGCCATGGAAGCCTTGACGCAGTTTAGTCACAGCGGCGCTTCACGCATGATGGTGGTCAGCAATGGCGTGTTGGTCGGTATGCTCGCGCTGAAAGACTTAATGCAGTTTATTTCATTGAAAGTCGAACTCGATAGCTAAAGGAGCTGATCTATGAAAGTTGCCATCAATGGCTTGGGACGCATCGGTCGTGCCACGCTGCGTATCCTACTTGACACTTCAGGGCTGGAGCTTGTTGCCATCAACGATCTTGTCCCCTTGGAGAATCTTATTTATTTGGTCAAGTACGACTCGGTGTATGGGCGCTGTCCGTATCAGGTGAGCGCTGATCATGATCGTCTGGTGATCGGTGACACGGTGGTGCCCTGCTTATCTGAAAAGTCGCCCAGCAAATTGCCTTGGAAAGAGATGCAGGTCGATCTGGTCTTCGAGTGCAGCGGTGTGTTTCGCAAACAGGCGGACTTGCAGCAGCATCTCGACGCGGGGGCCAAACAGGTCATTTTGTCGGCTCCGCCAAAGTCTGCTGGCGTTCCCATGTTAGTCCCCGGCGTTACCCCGTTCGAAGAAGTCAAGGATGCGGCGATCGTCTCCACTGCCAGTTGCACGACCAATTGCGTGGCCCCGATCATGGAGATTCTTGATCGACGGATCGGTGTCGAAAAATCGTTGATGAGCACCACGCACGCTTATACCTCCACCCAAGCGTTGGTCGATGGTCCCAACAAGCAGTTTCGACGCGGGCGTGCCGCAGCGACCAATATGGTGCCGACCAGCACCGGAGCTGCTTCGGCCACGACTCAAGCCGTCAAAGGTCTCACTCAAGACTTTGATGGCATCGCCGTCCGCGTGC
>CAZHTX010000053.1:0-14809 GCA_964535475.1 uncultured Pirellulaceae bacterium | reverse complement strand
TCGATGGCCGATATTGTCGCGGTCACCAAGCGTGACACGTCTGCCGAGGAGGTTAATTCAATGCTGATCGAAGAAGCCAAGTCGGACCGTTATGAGGGAATCTTAGGGGTTTCGGCTGATCCCCTCGTCTCCGCCGATATTATCGCCGATTCCCGGGGATCTATTGTGGATCAAGCAATGACCCGCGTTGTCGGCGGGAACTTGGTAAAGGTGATGAGTTGGTATGATAACGAATGGGGTTACGCCAGCCAGATGGTCCGCCATGCTTTGGCCAGAGCCGGGCATGATGTCAAACAAGTTCCCAGCGCGCAACTCTCCGGAGCTCGCTAAGCACCTCCGCATAAGTCAGTAAGCCGGAACGCGCTAGCGTCCTGTTCCGCGGAACCATGAGCTAGCGCTCAACGGCTGATGTAACCGAGAAACTTATGTCGAGGTGCACAGGAGAAACCTTTAGGCTTTCGCAAACTGGGAGCAAACGATGTCGTTACCGAGAACAATCCGTGATCTGGAAATCACCAACCGGCGGGTGCTGCTGCGGGTCGATTTCAATGTTCCGCTCAATCAGTCAGGGGAAATTACTAATGATCGCAGGGTCCGCGCGGCCATCCCCACGATCGAGTACTGTCTTCAGCACAACTCGCGATTAATACTGATGTCTCATTTGGGCAGACCTGGAGGTGCTATCAAGGCTGAGTATAGCCTTCGCCCGCTGGTCGCTGCCTTGGAGGGGCTGTTGCAGGGTGTCTCGGTGCGATTCATCGATGACTTGCAGTCATGGTCCGAGTTCGAGTCGCGCTCGGAAACGGCTCCGTCTCGAGACGATCAACAGGCTGATCAGATTGTCCTCCTGGAGAACCTCCGATTTCACTCTGAAGAGAAAGCGGGTGATGAGGCGTTCGCGCAGAAATTGGCTGGCATGGGCGAGATTTACGTTAACGATGCCTTTGCCACCTGCCATCGCAAGCATGCTTCGATGTTCGCCGTTCCACAACTATTTAGGCTGGAAGACAAAGCGGTGGGATTCTTGGTGGAACACGAATTAAAGTCGCTCGATTCGTTGTTGGACGATCCGCAAAGACCCTTGGTGGCGATCCTCGGTGGGGCCAAGGTGGCCGACAAGATCAACGTCGTCGCATCGCTACTCGATCGCGTGGACAATCTCTTAATTGGTGGAGCGATGGCTTATACATTCTTAAGTGCCAGCGGTCACGATGTGGGGGAATCGCTGGTTGATGCGGAGAGTATCGATTTGGCTCGTCAGTTGTTAGAACGCGGTGGCGATAAATTGATGTTACCCTGCGATCATATTATCAGTGACCACGATGGCGACAGCGGTAAGTCTGACAAGCCTGCCTCGCAGCCGCATGTGGAAATGAGTGATGGGGGGATTCCCAAGGGGTGGCAAGGAATGGATATCGGCCCACGCACGATTTATGAATTCAAAGAGGTCATCAAATCAGCCGCCACGGTCGTCTGGAATGGTCCGTTGGGGAAGTTTGAGCAGTCACCATTTCAAGAAGGCACAAACGCGGTCGCTCAAGCGTTGGCGACTTCATCTACCAAAACGATTGTCGGTGGCGGGGAAACGACCCAGGCGATTGATCAGCTGGGGTTAGCCGATAAGATTGATCATCTTTCCACTGGCGGTGGTGCGTTCCTTAAGTATTTGCAAGATAGACAATTACCCGCGCTCGAAGCGCTGCGTCGTAGCCCTCAAGGGACTCCCGATCTGCAGCACTCCAAATCTTCGTAGCAAACTTGGTCGCGTTTTCAAGCTGTGGAGTCGGCTCCGCGGCTGGTCAGGGGAAGCGTCATGGTCTAGGGTAAACGGAGTTGCCTGCCAATTTTCCATTTACCACTTGTTATGGAGCACCCAGCGATGCCAGCCAAGTTTCTCTTAATCAGCGATCTTGATGACACAATTTTGGGTGACGATTTGGCGCTCGCCCGGTTTGCTGAGTTCTACGCGGTTCGTCGTGATTCGCTATCACTGGTATACGCCTCAGGACGCTTCTTTGAAACGATTCAACGAGATGTTCAACAGACGGCCCTACCCGAGCCGGTTGCCGTGATTGGTGGCGTCGGCAGTGAGATCCGCGACTATCCAGCCGGTCAGCTAAATCAAGCGTGGGTTGACCGCATCTCGGCGGGCTGGTCCGCGAAGCGGGTTCGCCAGTTGTTGGCTGACCATCCTCACTTGGACATGCAACCCGCATCGGCTCAATCAGATTTCAAGGTCAGTTACTACTTTAATAACGCCAGCCCTGATCAGTTGGACCAATTAAAGCAGCAACTCGCTGAGCATGACCTCAATGTCAGTATTGTCTATAGCTCAGCTCGCGATCTCGACTTTTTGCCGGCACATGTTGACAAGGGTACCGCGGCGGCTTTTGTTGCGGAGCAACTCGGCTATGCGCACGATCGTGTGATTGTGGCTGGTAACTCGGGGAACGACTCACGCTTGTTTGAACATAACTTTGGCGGCGTGATTGTCGCCAATGCGCATCAAGAGTTGAAGCAGCTGGGAGATCGTCCGAGGGCATATCTGTCGACTTTCGAGCGGGCTGACGGAGTGCGCGACGGGCTGCAGTATTGGATGCAAGTCGACTCGCCGGCAGTCCCCTGAGACCCTGCATGTTGTTTTGACTCCGCCGTCTGTGATCCCGCCGGGCACCGACCTACCCTTTAAAACCTATCCGGAAACCCGAAAAGAACCGCGGCTAGCGCCAAAGCGGCTAATGGTCTTCGGATGGATTCCTAGTTTTACTTTTTGTGGAGGATCTTCCCAGTTATGAACGCTCCATCGAGCGAAGAGAGTTTGAGCGAAGAGGGGTATCGTCGAGCGATCCAACAGATGCATGACTGCATTAGTGAATATGGGTTTTTAGCGACGCCAACCGAGCGAGACAACTACCGCCGCGTCTGGGGGCGGGACAGCTGTATCATCGGGGCGACGGCCATGTTGACCGATGAAGCCGATCTGATAAACGCTTGCTTGCGGACGTTGGAAACCTTGGTCGAATACCAAGGTCCGCACGGAGAGATTCCCAGCAACGTCGACCCTCGCACCGAACGGGTCAGCTATGGCGGCACGGCCGGGCGAGTCGACGCCAATTTGTGGTTCATCATTGCTTGCGGCGCGTATTGGCGGAAGACGCGAGATGAAAGCTTTCTCGATTTATTTTTAGATCCGATTGAGCAAGTGCGTTGGTTGCTGGGCGCTTGGGAGTTCAACACTCGCGGGCTGCTCTATATCCCGCCAACCGGTGATTGGGCCGACGAATATTTGCAAAGTGGATACGTTCTTTACGATCAATTGCTGTACTTACAAGCACAGCGCGAAGTCTGCGAAATGCATCGGCAAATCCACGACACGGCCGACCATATGCTCGAGGAGAAAGTCACCCGCTTGCGGCACCTGATTCAAGCAAACTACTGGTTCGACACGGAACATGTTCCCGACGATGTTTATCACAGCGTGCTGTTCCAAAAGGGGCATCAAGCGGCGCAAGAATGTCATGGCTGCTACTGGATGCCCTTCTTCTCGCCATTTGGATACGGTTTTCGCTTTGACGCCATGGCGAATTCTCTCGTGACCTTGTTGGATGTTGCGGACGAAGTTCGGGCTGATCGCGTCGATCGTTATATCGCCGAGGAGATCGTCGATGAGGACTTTATGATGTTGCCCGCCTTCAATCCGGTGATCACTCCCAAACATGAAAAGTGGGAGGATCTGCAAGTAACTTACAGTAACACATTTAAGAATGCACCGTACGAGTATCACAATGGCGGCTTGTGGCCCTTGGTCACTGGGTTTTATGTCGCCTCGTTGGCTAAGCGTAACCATGGAGACTTAGCTCGCAAGTACTGCGATGGGCTGCATGCGGGCAATCGACTGAGCCAAACCGACGAGCCGTGGGGCTTTCCGGAATTTGTGCATGGCACGAAACATACGCCGGGAGGTACCAGTCCGATGGGCTGGAGCGCAGCGGCCGCGGTGATTGCCGAACAGGCGCTGCGGGGAAACTACTTTTTTTAGTCTCCGACTCATTTTCATTTTCTGCGTGCGGTATTCGATTGGCGGCACGAGCATTGCACGCTCAGTCTCTGGACGCACAAGGTTTCTTGGTAAATCAGAGTTTGGAGAATGAGTAATGAAAAAAGTACCATATTGGATGATTCTGGGTGGCTTGCTATTCGCCGCCAGCGGTGGCTGCGACGACTTGGGCCAGAACGGCACTGACGAATCGGAAGTCGTGGAAAGTGCCGAGGAAGCGGCCGAGAAAGCCGAAGAAGCGGCTGACTATGCGGCGGAAGCGGCTGATGAACTTGATCGAATCGCGCCCGAGCCCGAGGATCCACTGCAACGCGGAGCTGATCGCGCCGAAGATGCGGCCTCGGCTGCGGAAGAGGCTGCCAGTGATGCCGCCGATGCAGCTGCCGAAGCTGCTTCCAAGGCTGGCGAGAGTTCGGGAAACAGCACGAACAGCGGTGGCTGATCGTTGTTTTTTGCTTCTCGAACTTTTAAGAGGTGTGCCTGATGAATTGGCTGGCGATGGTGTTTGCCGTTTTCCTGATTGTCTTACTTGTGGGTACCGCTTTTTCTTACGGTGGTATCCGCGGACCTTGGCAGGGAACTGTCTGGTTTTTTCTAGTCTTGTTTTTGGGCACCCTGGCCATTGGTGTTTGGGCGGAACCGGTGGGGCCGCGAGCTTGGGGCGTTCCTTGGCTCGGCTTGATCGTGACTGCGATTTTTGTCGGGCTTCTCATCGCCATCACAACCCCATCGAAGGGTAGGCAGCGTCAGCATGTCAAACAATTGCCGTTAGAGAATGATAATGCTGGACGTGATGCGGCCGATATCGAGCCGGAAACAGAGCCCGCGCCACTTGATCCTCGTCAATCGGTCGATGATGGCGTGGGGGCGGCGGCGGCCGTGAATGTGATTTTTGGCTTCTTCGTACTGTTCGCCATTATTCTCATTCTGATCCGCTTCTTCGCCCTCGTCGCGCCCGCCGCCTAACAGCGAGTGTCGCCTTTCGCTTTGCGAACGTTCGAGCAAACGCGGCTTTGGCGAAGCGAAAGGCGACTCTACAACAACGCTCGTTTCTAACTGGCTAATTCACAGGCTCCGCCGACATTTCCGCATATAGGCGTTCGGCGTCTTCGCGACGACAGAGCTCGGTTCCCTCGGTCATCACGGCGGCGCTTCCGCAGGCAACTCCAAAGCGTGCGGCGTCGGCCAGGGAGTAACCACGCTGGAGCGCCAACACGATTCCGGCGACGGTGCTATCGCCGGCCCCGATCTTACTTTTGATATTCACCGTGGGGGCCGCGATACGATGCTCCTCATCCGCTGTCACCAACAACACACCACCTCGTCCTAGCGAGATGATTAAGACCTGAACTTTGCCGCGGTCGATCAGCGATTTGGCAACGTCTCGCGCATCTTGATCGCTGGAGATTTCATGGCCAGCCAATTGGCCGAGCTCCCGTTGGTTTGGTTTCAGCAAGTAAACGGACTGCTCGACAGCACGGCTGAGCGCTTCGCCGCCGGTGTCCACAATCACTTTGGTATCATCCGGAGTGACGTCGATCACGCGCTCGTAAAAGCTACTATCGACGCCGGGTGGTAGACTGCCGCTGAGGACCAAGAACTTGGGCGGTTGCGGTAAATTATCGAGCACGTCGACGCAAGCTTTTTGCTCTTGTTCATCGATCTTAGGGCCCGGCATGCCGAAGCGGAATTGTTGTCCAGTTTCGGATTCGTAAATAATAACATTCTCTCGCGTAGCTGCTGCGATCGGCAGCGGACGAATCGGGATATCTTTTTCCTCTAGCAGGCTCTGCAGCAAATCGCCGATCGCTCCTCCGCGGGTAAAGCAGGCCGTTGCTTCGCCACCCAGCTGTTGAATTGCTACGGCCACATTCACGCCACCACCTCCCGGGTCAGAACGTTCGTCCTGGCAGCGGAGTTTAACATCGGGAGAGACTCGCCCGACCGAGGCGCTGCGGTCGACCGTGGGGTTGATCGTCAGGGTGAAGATCTCGCTCATGAATTAGTTCACCAGAATGAGTCAAAAATGTCCGCGGGCTTGCCCGCTTGGGCGACAAGCGAGCAAGCAATACGCGAGCAAGCGACGCGCCATAAAATCTTGGCATTCTGGTACAGATGTTGCTACCAACTGCGGTTTATGAATACTGCAACACTTACCAATGAAAAATCAGCAGGGCGAGCCACCACCCCGGAGCTCTCTCTCGACGCGATCGTGGAACAGTTGGGTGATCAGGCGGAGCATTTGCTACAGCACCAATGTGAGACAATTCCTCGCGCCACGCTGAGCCTGCCGGGGCCAGACTTCGTCGACCGCGTGTGGGCCGCATCGGATCGGTCTCCTGGAGTGTTGCGATCGATGCAGCAAATGTTTAACCACGGCCGGCTGGCTGGTACTGGATTTCTATCGATTCTGCCAGTTGACCAGGGCGTTGAGCATTCGGCGGGAGCGTCGTTTGCCCCCAACCCCCAATTCTTTGACCCTGAGCATATCGTGCGGTTGGCAATCGAGGGAGGCTGCAACGCCGTGGCCTCCACGCTGGGCGTCTTGGCGAGCGTTGCGCGACGCTACGCGCACAAAATTCCTTTTCTCGTCAAGTTAAATCACAACGAATTGCTGAGCTACCCCAACCAGTACGACCAAGTCATGTTCGCCAACGTCGATGATGCTTGGAAAATGGGTGCGGTCGGTGTGGGGGCCACCATCTATTTTGGTTCCCCGGAATCTCGGCGACAGTTACAGGAGGTTTCGGAAGCCTTCAGCCGCGCTCACGAGCTGGGGATGTTTACGGTGCTTTGGTGTTACGTGCGTAATGAAGCGTTCACAATCGATGGGGTGAACCATGAAACGAGTGCTGATTTCACCGGGCAGGCCGATCATCTGGGAGCGACCCTGGGGGCTGATTTTCTCAAACAAAAGCAGCCCAAGCAAAATGGCGGTTATCTCGCCTTGCAAAAACATGAGCGAGACTTCGGTAAATATGACCAACGCATGTATGACGAGCTGGCGACGCAGCACGTCATCGATCTGACCCGTTATCAAGTCCTCAATGGTTATGCCGGGCGCTGTGGATTAATCAATTCAGGTGGCGCCAGCAGTCAGGATGATTTTCAACAAGCACTGCAGACTGCGGTGATTAACAAGCGGGCTGGAGGGATGGGATTGATTTCCGGACGAAAAGCTTTCCAGCGTCCCTTTGATGAAGGAGTACGGTTGCTGCACAGCATTCAAGATATCTATCTTCATCACGATATTACTGTTGCTTGACCACAATCTTTGTTGCTTGGCGACGTCAAGTGGCTAACATCTTCCCCCGTCATGGAAAGGGAACCAAACAATGAACATCGTAATTTTCGAAGTGGAAGATTGGGAGCGCGAAGCTTTTCAATCGCTGTCGGAAGACCATAATCTGCAAATCACTTCAGATAGTTTAACTGCGGAAAATGCAGATCAGTATGCCGACGCTAACATCATTTCTACATTCATCTATTCGCAGCTCGACGAGAAAATATTATCAAAGTTTCAGGACTTGAAACTAATCGCCACGCGTTCGACCGGCTACGACCATATCGACACGGAGCTTTGCCAGCGACGCGGTATTGAAGTCAGCATCGTACCCGATTACGGGGCAAATACGGTTGCCGAGCACGCGTTTGGGCTTTTGTTGACGATTAGTCATCGTCTGAACGAGGCGATTGAACGGCCGCGAAAAGGAGATTTCTCGCCGCGTGGGCTGCAAGGATTTGATCTTTACGGCAAGACGCTCGGTGTGATTGGCACCGGCAACATTGGCCGGCATATGATTCGAATCGCCAAGGGGTTTGGCATGCCCGTGTTGGCGTTTGATGTAAAGCCTGACCAACAGGCGGCTCGTCAGATCGGTTTCGATTATGTCTCGATGGAAAGGCTGTTAGCGGAAGCGGACGTGATCAGTCTGCACGTGCCGGCCAACTCGCAAACGCATCATATGATCGGTGAGGAGGAATTCAAGCAGATGAAGGACGGAGTCGTGTTGCTCAATACGGCGCGCGGTTCCCTGATCGATGAAAAGGCCATGGTGCGGGCACTCTCAGATGCCAAATTGGCCGGTGCGGGGCTCGATGTGCTGCCGCAGGAACCTGTGATTCGCGAGGAGGCCGAACTGTTGCGGAGTGTTTATGAAGCGGAAAACCCGCTTGATTCCCTGTTGGCCGGCCAAGTCTTAATTCGCATGCGGAATGTGGTGGTTACGCCACACAGCGCTTTCAATACCCGTGAGGCTGTGCAGCGGATCGTAAATACAACCGCCGACAACATTCAATCGTATCTAGACGGGGAGCCGCAAAATACGGTTGAGCTAAAAATGGCTGCGGAAGTTTCTTAGCCTTACATCCAGACTAATATGCTGCGGCGATTCCTATTTGCCGAGCGACTTAGGTTGGCACACTCCTGAATGAAACACCTTTGCTGGGAGGCAAAATCTTTTGGCTGCATCGCAGAGCTATCATGCCCAACAGGCCGAGGAGGTGCTGCGCGAGCTCCATGTGGATCAGCAGCATGGACTGGCTGATGATGAAGTTCAGACGAGACGCGAGCAACACGGCCTCAATGAGTTGGAGCATGCGCAGCGCCGCAGCGCTTGGCGGATTCTGCTAGAGCAGTTTGAGAGCGTGGTGATCATTATTCTATCGTTGGCCGGTTTGGCGGCGTTGGTCACGGCGCAGTGGACCGAGGCGATCGCGATTGCCGCCGTGGTGGTCGTCAATACGTTGATCGGCTTCTTTACTGAGTATAAAGCAGTGCGTTCGATGGAGGCGCTGCGTGAAATGGGGGGACGTGACGCGCGTGTCCGTCGTGATGGCGAAGAGGTCGAGGTTCGCGTCCCCGATTTGGTCCCGGGCGATATTGTCTTGGTCAGAAAAGGAGATTTGGTGCCCGCCGATCTGCGGTTGCTGGCTGCCAATAAGCTACGCGTTAACGAAGCGGCATTGACCGGCGAATCTGTGCCGGCTGGCAAGACAGTCGCTCCGGTGGACGAGGATGCGCAATTGGCCGACCGCGATTGTTTGCTCTTTAAGGGCACCTCCGTCGCCGATGGTGATGCGGAAACTGTGGTGGTCGCCACCGGTGCCAAAACCGAACTGGGGCGGATTTCGGCACTCGCCGAGGAAGCATCGGCAAACACTGCGCCGCTGCAGCAGCGATTAGATCAACTGGGACGCTATCTGGCTTACATTACCATCGGTGTGGCGATTCTGGTTGCCATCAGCGGCTTATTGGTTGGCCGCGATACGATGCTGATGATAGAGACCTCGATCGCCCTCGGCGTGGCGGCGATTCCCGAAGGCTTGCCGATTGTGGCAACGATTGCCTTGGCGCGGGGGATGTGGCTGATGGCCCAACGCAACGCCTTGATGAACCGTTTGACCGCAGTCGAGACGCTCGGGGCAACCCGAATTATCTTTACCGACAAGACGGGAACGCTGACGGAAAATCGGATGACCTTGCGAAAGGCGGCCACCTCGTCGGGTGAAAAAGAGTTTCAGGACGGCGAGCGAGAAGGCGACGATGACGAGCAGTTCAATCAACCGACTTGTCGCTTGTTAGAAATCGCAGTCCTCTGCAACGGCGCGAACCTAGCGAATGACGACGAGCAAGCTTCGGGCGATCCCACCGAGCTGGCGTTACTCGAGGCGGGGCGACAACAGGATCTACCACGCGACCAATTGCTGTCGCGTTGGCCAGTGCAGAGGACTGTTGAGTTCGACCCTGAAGTGATGATGATGGCCACCTTTCATCAGCGCGATGACAAGATCTACGTGGCGGTCAAAGGCGCGCCGGATACGGTCTTTGATGCTTGTGAGCAAGTGCTGGACGAACATGGTGAGCCGCAGCCCTTCGACGAAGAGCTGCGAACAAGTTGGGATGAGAAAGTCGATCGCTTGGCGGGCGACGGCTTGCGAATGTTGGCTATGGCCGATAAGTGGGTGGACGACGCCGATGGGGAGCCGTATGAGGGCCTAACTTTGGTCGGGTTGGCTGGTTTGTTGGACCCACCGAGGCGGGACGTTCGTGAGTCGATTCGCAGATGCCAATCGGCAGGAATCCGCGTGCTGATGGTTACCGGAGACCAGCCGATTACGGGCCAAGCGATCGGGCGGGCGGTCGGGATCGGCGAGGATCATGAGGCTCCGGTGATGCGAGGACGCGAGCTGCAACCTCCCGATGAGATGTCCGAGGAGCACAAGCGGGAGGTGTTAAAGACCGTGGTCTTTGCCCGCGTGAACCCGGAGCAAAAATTAGATCTTGTGGAGTTTTATCAGCAACGAGGCGAACCGGTCGCCATGACGGGTGACGGCGTGAACGATGCACCCGCACTGAAAAAAGCCGATATCGGGATTGCCATGGGGCAACGAGGCACTGACGCGGCGCGACAGGCGGCAGATATGATCCTCCGCGACGATTCGTTTCAAACGATCGTTGCCGCCATTGAGCAGGGTCGCATTATCTTCGCCAACATCCGCAAGTCGGTGGTCTTTATGCTCTGCACGAATGTCGCGGAAATTTTGGCCGTTACGATTGCCACCTTAATCGGTGCCCCGCTGCCGCTGCGACCTTTGCAGATTCTATTTCTCAACGTGGGAACCGATGTCTTTCCCGCTTTGGCGCTGGGGATCGGCAAGGGGCACGCTGACGTGATGACTAGTCCACCTCGCGAACCGGATGAGGCGGTGCTCACGCGTCATCATTGGCTGGCGATTGTCGGCTGGAGCGTGGTGATTGCGGCAATTGTCTTGATCGCTCTGCTGACGGCATTTTTATGGCTTGATTTTGACGAAAGCAGCGCGATCACGGTTTCCTTCCTCACATTGGGATTTGCCAAACTGTGGTTTGTGTTTAACTTGCGTGATCACGATGCCAAACGCTTCAACAATGATATCATCAAAAACGGCTGGCTATGGGCGGCGATCGGTTTGTGCATTTGTTTGCTGCTGGCGGCCGTTTATTTACCGGGCTTATCTGACGTGCTGCAGACCCGCCGGTTGAACGCTGCAGGTTGGGGGTTGGTGTTGCTGTTAAGCCTAGCTCCCGCGCTGTTGGGATTGATCGTGCCGGGAATACGCTTTTATTCAGCCGGAAAGCGGCACCAACCGGCTGACGAGGATTGAGGGTAAAGCTTTCTCCGGAAAGGCAAAGCACGGCGATTCGTGATTTCTAGGCTTTGGGTTGAGGTTTAAGTTACTCTCTCCCCTGGATGGACCCGGGGTTGGCGGTGGGTTAAAGTTGGAATCACGCTCGTTACAGGAGCGCGATCATCTCGCCTGCGGAAAACCCGCGCCGTTCCCTCCCCCGCCTCGAATCGCAGTACCGCCACATGGAACTTGGCAAGCTTACTTGGCCGACGGTTGCAGCCCTCGATCGCGACATTCCAGTGATGATTCCCGTGGCGGCTCTCGAACAGCATGGGCATCACATGCCATTGCTGACCGACAGCTTGTTGCTCGGGGAAATCGTCAAACGTGTGGAGCGGGAGTTTTCCGAGCGACTGTTGGTGGCACCGCTCATGTGGTTGGGGAATTCGCATCATCATTTGGATTTTCCCGGCACGCTCTCGGGCGAACCACGGGTTTGGTTGGATTTACTCAGCGGTTTGATTGACAACTTTGTCCATCACGGTTTTCGTCGCATCTTCATTCTGAATGGGCATGGCGGAAACGATGTGCCGGGTAAACAAGCTATCTTTGAGTTGCGGCAGCGCTATCGAACGCGTGAGGATCTGTTGTTGCTGTTTGCCACGTACTGGAGCTTTGCACCGGAGGTGGCGACCAGTTTGCGATTGGAACAACCCGAGATGGGACACGCGGGCGAGTGGGAAACTTCGATGATGCTGCGTATCCACCCGGAGCTCGTGGACTCGCATCAACAGGTTGAGGAAGTGCCCGCGGGCAACCCCTTCCTGCCAGCACAACGGGCTTGGATCATGCCTGATCGCTCACTGGCTGGACATGTCGGCAAACCTGCCGTGGCGACTGCGGAAAAGGGCGAACAGTTATTCGACACGTTCACAGCCAGTGTCTCATCTTTTGTCCATCGCGTCATCGATTGGAACGGCAGTTCCTGGGAAGGGTAAGCTCGTGAGTGCTAAGCTTGATGATCTGGACGAGTATAATGATCTGGACGGGGGTGATGATCTCGCTGAAGGTGAGGTTTCACGAGTGGGCCGGCTGCGAGTTTTCTTCATTTGTAGCTTGTTGCTGTTAGCTTCCGCGATTAACTACTTGGATAGGCAGACGCTCTCCAGTGCCTCGTCGAGGATCTTGGAAGAGTTAGATTTAACCAAAGAGCAGTACGGTGATATTGAGGGGTTGTTCGGCTACGGTTTTGTGTTGGGTTCGATTGTTTTTGGAATCCTAGCGGATTGGGTCAGCATACGTTGGTTATATCCGGCCGTGTTGGTGGCTTGGTCAGCGGCTACCGCTGCGACTGCTTACGCGACCGATTATCAAGATTTGCTGTGGTTGCGGTTTTCGCTCGGGTTGTTTGAAGCCGGCCATTGGCCTTGCGGGGTGCGGGTCGTCAGACAATTGACTCGGGTCAGCGGCCGCACGATGGGAAATGGGTTATTGCAAAGTGGCACATCGATCGGGGCGATTTTGGCTCCGCTGGTGATGTTAGCGTTGTTAACGGATGAAGTCGGCAGTTGGCGGACAGCCTTTTTGATCGTGGGGGCGGTGGGGATTTTTTGGGTTTGCGCGTGGTTCGCGACCGTCCGTCCCGGCGATTTGACTTATGAATCGCGACGCGATCGCCAGCAAACGCCCTGGTCGGTTTTCTTCAGTCGACGTTTGCTGATCGTGTTAGTGGTGGTTTGTTTGATCAATACGACTTGGCAAGTTCTCCGCGCCTGGCTGCACCTGTTTCTCAATGAAGGACGCGGTTATTCGGAGCAACAGACTTTGCTATTTAATTCAGCTTGGTTTGTGGCGACCGATGTGGGATGTTTGAGCGTCGGCCTGTTTGTGTTGTGGTTGTGTGCTCGCGGCTTTACCGCAACCCGCGCACGTCAAATGATGTTTACCGCCTGCGCGCTGATGTGCTTGACCATGCTGGGGCTGCCGTTTTTGCCTAACGGTTGGTTGTTATTGGCGGTCCTCTTAGTCGGTGGTGCCGGTGCGCTCGGTATGTTTCCCTTGTATCATGCTTTCACACAAGATATTTCCGGGCGGCACCAAGGTAAAATTACCGGCTTGGCGGGGGTCACCGCTTGGTTCCTGGTGCCGCCAGCGCAAAAGTTTTTTGGCCGCTTAGTCGACGCCACCGGTTCTTACGACGTGGGCTTGGCCGCCGCCGCTGTTTTACCCGCCGCGGCCGCGGTGGTTCTTTGGATTTTTTGGGGGAAAGAGTCAAATGCGCCAACCGAATAGACAGCTCGATCGTCGTCACTTCATGACCTCGTTAGCCGCTCGCTCGACGCTCGCCGCGGGCGGTTTGGCGAGTCTTCCGTACTTGAATTTTGCTGCCGCAGCTGAGGCCGGGCGGCGACCGCGAGTCGCTTTTCTGGGCACCGAAGTGCGTACCCATTCGCACGCCCAGCACTTTCTCGACCGGCATACCATGGGTTACACCTGGCAAGGTGGTTGGCAGCCCCCGCGAATCGAAGTTGCCGGTGTTTACATCGACCAATTTCCTGAAGGCGATTTAGCACGCGAGCGAATCAAACGCCATCAATTGGACCTGTATCCGACGATCGCCGAGGCGCTCACCATGGGAGGTGAAAAGTTGGCTGTCGACGGCGTGGTGATCATTGCCGAGCATGGCGATTATCCCACCAACGAAAAAGGACAGCGGCGATACCCTCGCTATGATTGGTTTAAACAGGTTGTCAAAGTGTTTGAGGATAGCGGCCGCAGCGTGCCCGTGTTTAACGACAAGCATTTGTCGACCGTGTGGAGTGAATGCGTGGAGATGGTGGAGGATTCAAAGCGACTCGAGTTTGCCTTTCTGGCCGGCTCTTCCCTACCGGTGACCCGGCGTTTTCCGGCTATCGATATGCCACTCGGGGCCGATCTCAAAGAAAGTGTTTGCGTCGCTTACGGTGGTATTGATAGTTATGACATCCACGCCTTGGAGACGGCGCAGTGTATGTCGGAAAGACGTCGCGGGGGAGAGGCGGGAGTTAGCTCGATTGTCGCGTTGCGCGGCGAGGCTCTCTGGGAGATGCTCTGGAAAAGCGAGTTTGAGACGACGCGAAAATTAGTCGTCGCCGCGCTCTGTCGTAGTCATAACTTGCCGGTCGAAACGGGCTTTCCCACGGCACCGATCACCTTTGAATGGATGCAGCAGACGATGCCCAACACGACGGGCTATATTATCGAGCACCTTGATGGCTTCCGCACCGTCATGTTGCTGACCGGCATTCGTGATTTCAACTACGCCGGCATGCTGGCAGATGGCTCCATCATTTCCTGCCAGATGTATTTGCCGATGCCAACCCATGGTTCGACAACCGCTGACTTTTTCAATCCTCTGGCTCGGCACATCGAAACGACGATGATCGAGCGAAAAACACCCTATCCGGTGGAACGCACTTTATTGACTTCCGGAATGGTGATCGGTGGCGTTGATAGTTTGGCAGCTGGGCAAACGAAACTTACAACACCCCATTTAGATGTCAGCTATCAGGCAGCAACCGAGTCGACTTTTTGGGATGATTGAGAGAAGTTGCTAGTTGCTAGTTGCTAGTTGCTAGTTGCTAGTTGCTAGTTGCTAGTTGC
>CAZHTX010000052.1:0-18215 GCA_964535475.1 uncultured Pirellulaceae bacterium | reverse complement strand
CTCGCGAGGAGACAAGCCAATTCAATATCGATCAGGAAGATATCTATCAAAAAAACCCCAACTTCCGCCAACTCGACTTCAACCTCTCTCAGCTCGTTGAGCACCAGAGTGTGCTTGACATTGGTGGCTCGTGTATCGACAGCTGGCGATTCCTTCTGGCGGGTGCGAAAAATGTACATCAAGTCGAAGTCTCATGTGGTTCACAGCGGCTAGGAATGGCTCGGCTAAAAAGCAAACTGCCAGAGCGAGACTCCCAACTCGATAATTTTCTATTCCATACTTCGCCTGCTGAATACTTACCCTTCGCGGACAGTTGTTTTGACTTGGTTTTCTCGCGATCCTCCCTGCACCACACCGATCGCAGTTTATCGATCGATGAGATTGGTAGGGTACTGAAAAAAGGCGGGTATCTGTTGTTGTTCGAACCGCTGCAAACGAAACTAAATAATCTCATCATGCATGCTGCACGCAAATTTCGAAATGTCGACCGGGGCACTGATGATCCATTGACTTGCCAAGACCTATACCAATTAAAAAACAAGTTCACTGAGGTTCGTGTTTCCCCAAAACGAGTACTGGATTACGACGCCAAGAAGACAGCTGCCTGGCTGCTTCGTCGCGACAGTAAACCGGCGATACCAGTGATTCTCGCCAGGAAATAAAGTGTAATGACAAGTTAGTCGCAGCGAAAAAATGCATCCTTTTTTTCAATTACAATCGATTGTCCAGGAGTATAAGAATTAAAATTGCGTTTGTTGCCTACCTGGGGAAGCGGTCTGCAAATGGCGGTTTATGCAGTTTGTTTGAATTGGCAACGCGGATCAAAGATTCCCATTGTCGAATTTACACTCAGAGAGCCGACGACTGCTGGGCTGAATGGCGGGAGCATGGTATCGATGTCGAGATAATTAACGATGGACTTGGAAGAGCAGCAAGCACTGGTTCTTTTGTACAATCATTTCATTTTGCTAGAAATTTGCGTTCAGCCTGGAGCAAGGATCGACCCGACGTTGTCGTCTGCAACGATATCCGGGCTGTTTTTTCAGCAGCGCCGGTCGCTCGCATGCTGCGAATCCCGATTGCCTTTTTCGTGCGAGATATCTTTCCACCTCAAAGAAAATATGGTTTAAAATGGCGTCTCGCGGCAAGTTCGGTCGATCTCCTGCTGTGTCTTTCCAAGGAAATGGCAACGGAACTTCGCCAGCGTCTTAAGCCGCTTAGCCGAAAACCACCATCGCTGGAGATTCTTTATAGCGTGGTTGATTTTGAACGGATGCGCGCTCGCGAATCGATAGCGGAAAACACATACCGTCGGCAAGAATTACGGGTCCAGTACGGAATTCCCGCCGATCAATTTGTGATCCTTTACGCGGCTGGGGTTTGTGATAAAAAGAACCAACTTGATCTGCTAGCCAATCTGAATGACCTGCGCCACCAGCTTCCCAGTGGCCACATCTACTTCGTAGGTGATTATAGCCCTGGCAGTGACCCCTACTGCAGAGCCTGCCAAGCAATGATGCAACAACAGGGATTGGCCGACTTCGTTACCTTTGCCGGGTACACAAACCAAATTGAGGACTGGTACGCTCTAGCGGACTGCACACTATTGGCGTCGCGTCGCGAGGGGCTAGCGCGTTGCATGATCGAGTCGCTTGCTTCTGGTGTCCCCGTTGTCTCGTTCGATGTAACCTCGGCGAGAGAGATTTTAGAGGAGCAACATTGTGGCCTCGTGACGAAACAAGGGGAATACTCAGAACTATTCGAACAGCTTGCAAAACTCCATACCAATCCAGAGCTAAGAGAACGCTTAGGCCATCAAGGCGGAGTAATTGCGAAAAAACTATTCGCGCCAAACCAGGCGACCGCGAGATTTTCGAAACTCTTAAGTCAACTGACTGAAGCTAAGGGTGTCAATGAACGGCGCTAATCATAAAATCACCACAAGGCGGGCGATTGCTAGTCGCGAAGCAGCCGTTCACAACTTGCCAGGATCTCCTTTTGTTACCGTCAGTAAACAGTTGTCTTTTTTAACGCTGTTGATGGTAATTTTATACCTTTTGCTACTGTATTATTTTTGCTATACATCCAGCGCCTCCGCACCGCACCCTGTTCCGCGAATGCTAGCAGTTACCGCTCTGGTCCTAGCGTCCACCAGCCCGATGTGGTTTCGTTATCGAGACGTGGGGGTTTTCCATCCTTTATATGTGTCTTCCGCTTACATATTACTAAAGAGCACTATCCCCAATGCGCGTTCGTGGGCGGACGGTCTAGATTACCATGGCGCTGTTCCCGGAATGTCGCCAAGTTCTGTTGCCATGCTGCAAGTCCAAGTGATGTTGCTTAATGCGCTATCATGGATTTGCACGATTATTGGTTATCACTTTGCAAAGGGAATAAGCTGGAAGGCCATTCGGTTTTACGACCGCAAGCGACCTTTAGTTTTTGGAGCGATCCTAGCCGCGGTGATTGGCTTCGGGTCAATGTACCTACTAATCGAGCTCTCGGGTGGATTTCCGGAGCACCTCAAGAATATCACGCGTGGACACTCATCCAGGGTTTATGTGGGCGACGCTGAATGGGCATCGATTTATGCCGTGTTGTCTCAATTAACGATCGTAGCGCCAGCTATTTGGATCTTAAAAGGGAAAAATCCATTTCGCAATCCGCTGCTTTGGCTGCTCGTTATTGGCACGGTAGGTAGCGGCTACCTGGTAAATGGTCGTCGTTCGGCATTGCTGATGCGGGTGATTGTGTTGACCGCATGTTGGATCTTACGTCAGCGTAAGCTTGCTCTGGGTCGCCTCGCGCTGATCGGTTTTGCGTTGTTTGCGATGGTTGGGATCGCTGGTGAATTTCGTCGATCAAACTGGAAGAA
This sequence comes from uncultured Pirellulaceae bacterium, assembly GCA_964535475.1. Taxonomy (GTDB): domain Bacteria; phylum Planctomycetota; class Planctomycetia; order Pirellulales; family Pirellulaceae; genus Laterigemmans. The sequence goes on along the minus strand of CAZHTX010000052.1, from coordinate 15,340 downwards.
GGGGCAAGATGTCAGCTTCGAAGCGTTGACTGACCTGACCATCGAAGACTCAATTTCAAAATCGCTTGAAGAATTAGAGGCTAGGAGGGATTCCGGCGCGATTTATCCAATTGTGGCTCGAGTTCCCGCCGACACTCCATATCTACTGGGAGAGAACTACTTTAATTATATCAACCGGTTTATTCCTCGATTTATCTGGAAAGATAAACCTCGCGGTATTGGGATGGATTGTGCCAGAATTTTCTATGGTCGCATCGATAGTGGCGGCATTCCCCCAGGCAGCCTGGGAGAGGCATACTGGAGCGGCGGCGTGATTGGGATTGTCATCGTCTTTTTAATCTGGGGAGCCATGCTGAAATCTTTCGGAAACTTCTTCGTACGCCATCGTCATAGCGCAATCGCATGCCTTGTCTATCTGGCAACCGTTACCACGCTGGGCCCCAGCGAACCACAGTTCCGCGCTTGGCTATACTTGATCGCGCCAACCGTCATCGTGCTGACAGCGGCAGGCTTAATTAAGTTTGGTAAGCCCAGTCGAAGGGCGGTGTAGACGCATGATTTGCCACAAAAGAAAAATCGTCTTCATTCACATACCGAAATGCGCCGGAACAAGTATTGAATCGGCGCTCGGCCATAGCCGCGGAGGCCAACTGCGGGGCAGCCAAGATCACCGCAGCCTGCGAATGCTCGTCCAACCTATACCTTGGCGCAAAGCACTAACCTCAAAAGACCACTGCCAAGAACTGCTGCGACGGCTGAAATACAGTCGCAAACAGCATCAAAATGCTCGCAACCAGCTGCAACTCAGCGCTGCGCAGTACGCAGAGTATTTCAAGTTTACTTTCGTGCGCAACCCTTGGGCGCGCGCCTACTCTTGGTACAAGAACGTAGTTCGTGATTCGGTACAACAAACCAATTTGGGAGTCCCAGCGGACATACCCTTCGCCGATTTCCTGTATCGCTTTGCCGGAAGCGGCATGTTGAAACCGCAACTCTATTGGTTACGCGATTTTGATAACCGGCTGCCGCTTGACTTCATCGGTCGCTTTGAACTGCTCCAAGAAGATTTCGAAAAGGTTTGTGATCTTTTGTCCATTGATCGCGTCGAACTGCCACACCAGATTAAGGGCGGTGGGCAGAATGAGTACCAACAAGCGTACGACAAGGACCTCATTCGTTTTGTCGGTGAAGTGTTCGCCGAAGAAATCACTGAATTCGGCTACTCATTTAGCACGTCCGCCTCTCACCCTACAAAATAGTGTTTAAATGTGCGCACGCGGATCTGGAGGCGAGGTATTTTTGGCAGGTTATTGGTGGATTTCGTGATGTTGCCTCAGACCACGGCGATTCATCAATCAGTTGCCGGAGCAGTCACTACGATAAATGGGTAGTCATAATCGCCAGCGGAGAAATTGAGAAAGATGAAATTTCTGGGTACGACGCGTGCGAAACTCCGCCGAGTCATCTAAACTGGTCGTTTTAGAGCAGGGAAATGTCTCCAGCAGCTATCGTAGGCCCATAGGTGTCCTCGCGAATGAAATACTTGTTTGTCATCGGGGCGCCCAAGTGCGGGACAAGTAGCTTTTTTGGGCACTTGACCGCTCACCCTCGGCTAGTCGGCACGAAGCCCAAAGAAACCTACGCGTTGCTTTCGGACCACCATCCGCTAGCCGCTGACAAGGCATACGCGAATCTGGAGATGTTACTGACTTCCTGTGAGGCATTGGCTAACCAAGGCTCGGGTCAAAAAGGGCTTCGGGAATCAGAACGCGGAGTGCTGTCAGAGGCGATTTTTGTCGAGGCAACCACGCATAATTTTTACTCCCCCGAAGCTACTCGGGCGGTCGGCAGCCTGGGGGCGGAAGCGCGGGCGGTCGTCATGCTGCGGCGCCCCAGCCGACGAATATTATCGTCATTTCGCTACACCAAACAAAACCTAGCGAGAATTCCCCGCGGTTTCACCTTTGCGGAATATGTCGATTGTTTGCTCCGCCACGACTCGGCGACGATCAAACAGGCGATCGGGCATCCAGCCAGCAGCGCCATTTTGGCCAACGAGTTAATCTTGAGCGACTATCTACAGCATCTCGAGCGATGGTATGACCAAGTTGGCCGCGATCAACTAAAAGTGATCATCTCGGAAGAGTATTTCGCCAATCCCAAGCGGCACATTCGCGGCTTGCTGGATTGGTTGGGAATCGAACGGCAACCGGAGATGGATGCTGGACTTCCAGAGCTTAAAAATCCAACCCGCCGAGTTGGTTTACCGGCGGTCCAACGGATCGCCCGCGCTGTTAACAAGCATGCACCGTCTGGCCGCTTTAGCGAATCGATCAAAGCATTCTATTTTCGTTTTCAAGATTACTGCGCCGCGCCCGATGAGGAAGATTATTCAGCTTCACTCAGACGGCTAGATGATTATTTTGCCTCACAAGTGCGGACGCTGGAATGCTACTTAGAAAAATCGCTGGAGTGTTGGGGCGTGGAACGTCGGCAGGTCGATGTTGATACGGAATCATCCAAATCCCTTCCTTTGCTGGCCGGAGGAGCTGAATAGCGGCGTGTTGGAGGAAAGTTCACCGCGGCCAACGTCTCCGAAATCATTGTTATTGATAACAACCCACCTGGGCGGCGGAGGCGCCGAAAGACACTTGGTGCGAATCGCCAATGTGCTTGCTCACTCATTTGATCTGCGGATTGCCGTCTTGCGTGGTGGTGGTTCCTACCTCCAATTCTTGACTACGGACATTCCGGTAGACACCATTGGTGCGAAGTGGAGCCAACGTTCAACATTGCTGAGCAGCCAATTCAGCATTGGCAAATTGGCACGCCTCATCGACAACCACAAAATCGATTGTTGCGTTTCTTTCTTGGAACCAGCCAGTTATGCGGCGGGAAAAGCGATTGCCAGAAGCGATCGCAAACCGGCCCACTTGGTTTCCATTCAAAATAACTTGTCGCACGCATTAGCCACCTATCAACGTGGTACGAGGCGTTTTTTTCTGTCCGGCATTTGCGACGCGATCCAGCAGGCTGACGGCATTGTGGCGATCTCACATGGCGTCGGGAGCGGGGTGGCGGCGGCAATACCTAACTGTGCGAACAGAATACGGGTAATTTACAACGCGGCGATGGATCGCGCCGAGTCAACCTGCGAAATGGAAATCGTGGCCGCCGATCGTGGTCGTTTTGCGGCCCCGCGGAAACTGCTGGTAGCCTGTGGACGATTGACGGAGCAAAAAGGATATGGCGATCTGTTAGCCGCCGTTGCTTTGGCAAAGCAGCACGTTGATCTTGGGTTGTGGATTTTAGGCGAGGGCCCGTTACGCAGTGCGTTAGAACAGCAAGTGATCGAGTTGGGACTCAGTGATCGCGTGCTGTTCCAAGGTTTTGTGCCAGACCCACGCGTCTACTTCGCCGCCGCTGATGCCTTCGCTTTGTCTTCGTGGTGGGAAGGATTTGGCAACGTGATTGTGGAAGCGATGAGTGTTGCCCTGCCGGTGATCGTCACCGACTGTCCTTACGGCCCTGGCGAAATTGTTACCACGAATGAAACCGGCATGGTGGTACCACCGCGCGATCCGCGGCGACTAGCGGAGGCGATCATCACGCTGTTAAGCAACGACAGCCTGAGGAATAAACTTGGCAAGGCGGGACGCGAGCGAGCCCATGATTTCTCCGCCGACGACATTGCTGAACAGTACCGCCAATTGATTATGGCGACCATTTCCAATTAGGCAACAAAGCCTAACAATCTGCCATGAACTCGATGTCGAGTTGCTATTACTTTGGCAACACGCTACGGCACTCCTCAGGTAAATCACATGATCACAGGAGCTGACGTGTTGCCAGCATCACGACCTTGCCGCTTGGCACTGATGATTCTCTTTGGACAGTCTTATACCGGGGGACCGCGAGTCGTTAAGAATCTTGTAGCAACGCTGGATCGGACTCGCTTTGAACCCTTCGTAATCACGAACAAGGAAAGTGAATTAACTGCCGATCTGCGAGCGTTGGATTGCCGATTCACGATTCTGCCCGTCGCGCGTGGACTGGAGGCGTCGGGAGGGCGGTCAATCAGGGGCCTGCGAAACCAACTCCCCAATTTTGTCCGTTCGCTGAACACGAATCGCGAGGTGTCACGAATTCTAAACCGCGAAAAAATTGAATTGCTGTGGACGCGAAACATTAAGGCGGTACTGCTGGCAGGCTTTGCGGCGCGACGTGCGAAGCTTCCTTTGATCTGGGATATCGGGATGGAGAAATCGTCGCGCGGGATCGTACGACACTTACATAACTTAGGGTTCAAGCTTGCCACCCGCGTGGTTACGGAAGGACGCTCGGTGGCCGGGACGATCTTTACGGATCAGCAATTAGACAAATACAGCGATAAAATATCGGTCATCCGATCGGGAATTCCCCAAGACCGCTTGCAAGAAATAGAGCATCAAATGAATTGCCGTGACAATTCAAAACACAATGCTGTGGTACGGATTATAAACTTGGCTAGCGTCTGCGATCGCAAGAACCAGCATTTTATCTTCACCGCGCTGGCACCTCTTCTGACAGCGAATAAAGAATTGCGACTCGATTTTGTTGGTCCAATTGTTGAATCGCAATATGCCGCTGAATTACAACAGCAAATTGAGCGTGCCGGGTTACAGTCGCAAGTACAGCTCAGGGGCTGGTGTGCCGACGCGCCCCAACAACTGGTAAGTTCCGATCTATTTGTGCTGGGTTCACGCATCGAAGGGGTGCCATATTCTATTTTAGAAGCGATGCATGCGGGCGTGCCGGTGGTCAGCACTCCTTGCGGCGGCGTGCCCGATGTCATAGAAGACGAGCGGACGGGATTATTATGTTCGCTTAACGATCCCGCCAGCATGCGAGCCGCTGTGGCTCGCCTGGTCACCGACGTGGCGCTGAGAGATCGCTTGCAGAACAGCGCTCAAGCGTTCGTTAAAGAGGAATACAGCGTCGAGCAATGGTCGGAGAATTACATGCAATTATTTAAGCAACTGGTGCCGACGAACCGATGACCCCAGTCGACTTTTTGGCCGTCGGTCCGCAACGCACCGCCACTTCGTGGCTATATGAGGTATTGTCGCACCACCCTCAGATTTGCTTCCCCACTGGTGTCAAAGAAACCATGTTCTTTGATCTGCGCTACGGCCGCGGCTGGGACTACTATGATTCGCACTTTCAGCATTTACGTACCGGGCAGATCATCGGCGAAATTGCCCCCAGTTATTTCCACAGCGAGGCGGCCATGGAGCGCATCGCTGCTAGCCTGCCAGCTTGCAAAATCTTGATCAATGTGCGGAATCCGATTACCCGTAGCCACTCGCTATTTCGCCATCATTTATCAAAGGGGCGAGTGCGAAATAGCTTTGCCGGCGCGTTAGAGAAAATGCCCGAGATTATTGAATCGGGCAAGTACGCCAAATTTGGGTCACTTTGGGAAGAAATATTTGGTGCCGCCAATGTCTGCTATCTGGTGCAAGAGGACATTCAAAACCGGCCGGGTGAAGTATTGGCAACGGTCTGCGAGTTCCTCGGTCTCTCCACCATGGCTCCTCCCGCGATGGCAAACTTAAATGTGAATTCTGCCAGCGCGCCTCGCAATTGGCTGCTAGCCAAACTACTCTCCTCTGGGGCGTCCGGCCTCCGCAGCATGCGATTGCACTGGCTGGCCGAGCTGGGCAAATCATGGGGACTGGTGCGGATGTACCAAGGCGGTGGCCACATCGACCCCATGACGGCAGGGCATATCGCCGAGCTGAAGACAATATATGATGAGGATATTCGATGGTTGGAACATCGCTTAGGACGAAATTTTGATAGCTGGCGAGAGCCCAACGGAAACACCCCCTAAATGAGCACATCAGAATGGGGCTCGTCAGTTTCACGGGAACATGCGATGCGGGTTTTGATAATTTGTGACTTACTGAGCACCTTCGTGCGGTTACGAAGCTACCTGGCGGCAGACATTCGCCGCGGGGGGCACGAGGTGATCGTGGTTTATGGTCAACGGGACGAAGTCGATCACGAACGTTTTGAAACGCTATGTGAGCTGGGAATTGAGTTTCGTTTGGTTGAAATGGAGCGCACGACCGTCAGTCCATTGGCCGACTGGAAGTATCGTGGACGGCTGATAAGCTTGTTCCGTGAATTACAACCTGACATGTTGCTGGCGTATCAAGCGAAAGCCGCCGTGTGGGCGTCGATTGCCGCTCGCCAAGTCGGAGGCATTCGTGTGCACGTGCTATTCCCCGGGCTTGGTTATCTGTTTTCGTCCGGGGGAGGAGTCAAACGGGAATTGATTCAGCGGCTGGCGCGAGTGCTCTACCGCGTCGCTTTTCGCAGCATCGATGTGGCTTTTTTTCAAAACCGGGAAGACCGCCGAACGCTGGAAAAGTACCGGATTTTGAATAAAAAGACCCGCTGTCACGTCGTCAACGGTTCCGGCGTGCCGCTCGATTACTTCCAGTACTCGCCACCTCCCGTGGAGCCGATCTGCTTCTTGATGGCCACGAGGTTGCTTGCCGAAAAAGGCATCCGTGAGTTCGTTGAGGCGGCCCGTAATATCCAAGCGGCTTATCCTGGGCGTGCGGAGTTTGTGATTGCCGGGGGGATCGATGTCAATCCCTCGGCGATTGGCCGTGACGAGATCGCGCGGTGGGAAAAAGAAGGAATTATTAAGTTTGTCGGACATCAAGCGGATGTGCGTCCTTTTCTGGAAAATTGTTCCGTCTTTGTGCTACCATCGTTTTATATGGAAGGTACACCTCGTTCGATTTTGGAGGCGATGGCGATCGGCAGATTGATCATCACCACCAACAACCGAGGCTGTAAAGAAACAGTGGAAGAGGGAGTCAACGGATTCTTGGTTGAGAAACGCGACGCGGCGGATCTTACCAGAGCCATGAAGGAAGTATTGGAAAACCCCCAGCTAATCTGTCGCATGGGAAAAGCCAGTCGGGCCATCGCGGAGAGCAAATACGATGTACAAATTGTCTCTGCACAAATGGTCGATGCGATGGGATTGCAAGCCCCTCGGCAGAGCCCAGACGCCGCAACTGTCGCGACCGGGCCAAGCTCCGGGGCAATTTAACGGTTACATTGAATTTCCCGGGATTTACCAGGTTTTGCGGCCTATTTTTTTGGCAAAATGCTGTTCCAAATTAGGCTCGCCGTGTAACCTATTTTGGAGCTAGCGGCGGGGTAACCTTCCGGCGGGCTATCGCATTTCAGGTTATAAATCGCGAGTACTCTTACGAGTCATTAGGCTAGTCGATGCAAACTACTGAAGATTCACCGCAGACCTCTCAGCAATCAAACGATGCCGAGTATGGGTACGAAGGGCAAACTCCCGAGGGGGAGTCGGGAGTCGACTTTGCTGCGGCGCTTTACCGCTATATCTGGGCGTTTCTAACGCCAGCCTTAATCGGTCTCATTGTCGGCTTGGTGCTGTGGACACAGCTGCCCCAAATTTGGGAGTCCAAGTCGCGGATGTTGGTCGAGTCCGATCAACCGCTGATGATGGACACGGTAACTGGCGAGGTTTTAAATGGGATTCCGACACCCGACGTCATCCAGGCTCAATTGTATTCGGATGAAGTGCTACGCCGAACACTGAATCACACCGCGATCAACGAATCCGCAGTTCGGGAGGTATTGGACCAGGAGTATGGCGGCAACTTATTGGCCTTCGTCGCCGAGGGCGTGGAATTCGAAAGTTCTAGTGAAGGTGGTTCCAAGGCCACGAGTTTAGTATTTGACATTTCCGCTCGACACAGTAGCGAGGAGTTGACGCGAGCAACCGTGATCGCTCTCACCGACTCTTTACGAATTTACTACGCGGAGAAACGCGAGTCCTCCTTGGCTGGATTAAAGGACTTTATCAACAAAGCGATTGACACGCATCGCAAAACACTCACAGAGTTGCAGGAGGATTATCGCAAGTGGCGTCGCGGTGAGGGTGCTGATTTAGAGTTTGATGAAAACGGCATTGCCATCAATCCTTACCGTTCGGAAATTGCCCGCCTGTCGCAGCAGCGCACCACGCTGAGCAGCGAATTACGGGCTGCCGAGACCGAAGCGAAGGTTGTCAAGGAAACGATCCAAAATTCAGGCGATCCTCGCACCGCGATCGACATTGTTGGACAGTTGCTCAACAAGCAACTAATGACTCCGACCGATCGGCGCCGCATGCTCGGCCTGGGACAAGACGATTACGATTTAAAGCTGTTGGGGTTTGAAGAGCAGCTGGTGCCACTGTATGTCGAGCGTGAACAAATGGCCGCCACCTACGATGAGAACCATCCTAGCGTGAAGGCACTTGATCAGCGGATCGCTAGTTCGGAAAAAGAGTTCAAACGACTCAGCAAGGATCTCACAGATCGTCTCAAGAAGCTCTCCGATAACACGGAGCAGGAGAACAAAGAGCTTCAAGTAGCGGCCGAATCGGTTGTCAAAACCATGGTTGCCAAAGAGGCCATGCTGCGAGCTCAACTGCAACACTTGGATCGGGAAATTGAAACTCTGAGAAGTCAAGCTATTGCTTTGGCTTCTGCGGAGGAGGAAAACGCCTCGCGACGCAAGCAAATTCAGCGTGCCGAAGATCTGGCGCTGCAATTGAAAGATCAAATTGGTCGGATTTCATTAAACACTAAAGATAGCGGAATTGAGCTGAGCGAATTGCGGGCTCCTAACAAAGCAACGTTTGTCGGCCCCAGCTTGCTAGTGCTGTTGTTTGGCGGGACGGGCGTTGGCCTGTTGATCGGAGCCGGTTTGGCGTACTTGCTTGAAAGCCAAGCAGGCACGTTCCGGAGTGCTGATGAAGTCACAACTGCCTTGGGACTGCCCATTATCGGGCACTTGCCATTCGATCCGGGGCGACGGCGTCGCTTGTTGAAGAAGGGCGAAGAAGACCCCTATCACAATCTCGATGACAAACTGTCCGTCCTACATCGCCCCAGCAGCGTCGCGGCTGAAGCGGTGAGAGCTTGCCGAACCACAATTATGTTTGACGCCGCCTCGAGTCGCTCCAAACTGATTCAGGTTACCAGTCCGCTGCCCTCCGACGGGAAGACAACCACGGCCGGCAATTTAGCGGTGTCAATTGCTCAAACGGGCAAGCGAGTGTTGCTAGTGGACGCCGACCTGCGGCGACCGCAAATGTCGGACAACTTCGATCTCGGCGACCACCTCGGCTTTACCAATATCCTCAATGGGGACTGCGAAATCAGCGAGGGCATTTCCGAAACCAAAATTGACAATTTGCATGTCATGCCCAGCGGTCCGATACCGGGCAACCCGGCCGAGGCGTTAACGCTGCCGGAAACCGGTGAGTTATTCCAGTGGCTGCGGGAGGAATATGATTACGTGATCGTTGACACGCCGCCGCTGCTGGTGGTGACCGACGCCAGCATCATCGCGAATCTAATGGATGGCGTTGTGCTGACTATGAAAATTCGGCGAAAATCGAAGTCCAGCGCTAAAGAAGCTGTTAGCATACTGAAGGCGATTCAAGCGAAGGTGATTGGGATCGTGGTGAACGCTTCGGATGAAACATCGGGAAGCGACGGCTATCGTGGTTACGGTTCGTATCGCTACAGCCGATATGCGACTAAGTACGGTGGCGATTCCAAGTATACCTCATCCTCGCCCAAGCGAGCTGGCAAAACGGGAATGACCGTCTCTGGTCGCGGCAACACATCGTCCAATGGAGTGAATGGTAAGGCGGTTGGCTCCAAATCAGGAGCATCGGCAACTCGCAATGGTGCTCCGAAATTGCGTCTCGATGATGATTCATCGAATGCCATTGGATTGCTGCCACCGCAACGTGATACGGATTCTCACGAAGAATAAGAGTCAGAGTTAAGCTCACAGTAATGAGTCCGTATTACCATCGAATTGCAACATGTCTGCGATAACAGAGTCCGAGGGTCACGCCGTGGCGCGGCCTCAGGCTGGCTTGAAAAGCGCCTCGATTTTTTCCGAGCCAGAGAAATTCTGGCGGCTGTTTTGGGGACTAGTTCTCGTTAGCTGCTTGCCGTTCGTCATCCCCTACGCACGGACCTTGTGGCGACAAGAGCTGTATCAATATTTTCCCTTCGTCTGGTTGGCAGTGGGATATTTGTTTTGGCTTCGCTGGGATCGAGTTTTCCGCGGGCCCAGCAAGACCATGTCCTGGGCATCACTGGCCCTCGGTAGTGGCTTTCTTGCGCTCGGTGCGGGCATGCACTCGACTTGGTTTGGTAACCTAGGCTTCGTGCTGATCGTGGCTGCCATGTTGATGAGCCAGCGATCCCCCGGTGCAAGTAGCTTGGGATATCTAGCTTTGCCGCTGGTGATGCTGGTTCGCATCCCTCAACTTCATGCCCAGTCGTTGATTTCTCGGCTGCAGAAAGTTACCTCGCAGCTTGGTTCGCTGGTCTTGGATATCGTGGGAGTTCCCAATTTCCTGCAAGGCAATGTGCTGAATCTACCAACCAAGGAATTGTTTGTCGCGGAAGCGTGCAGTGGAATTCAGTCCGCTTTCACAATGTGCTTCCTGGCACTTTTGATCATTGTCTGGAAACGCCGGGCTTTTCTTCTAGTGCCTCTGTACGTAGTGGCCGCTTTGGTGCTGGCAATCGTGGCGAACACGCTTCGCATTTCGGTGATCGCGCTTGCCGAAGCTTGGTATCAGTACGATTTGACCACCGGCTTCGCCCACGATTTGATTGGCTACGTATCGCTCGCCGTGGGTGCGGGAATCTTGCTCTCTTTCGACATCCTCGTCGGCCTCTTTGTGCATCCCGTGTTTGTTTCGGTGAACGAAAATGGTGCCAATCCCTTTGGAGCCATTTGGAATTGGATATTCGGATTCAGCGCTGGTGCCTATCGCGACAGTGGCTACGGCTGGCAATTGGATGGAGATGAAGAAGAGGATTCTACCGAGTTTGCCGAGCAGGATGAAGCATTGCCAGCCGGCGACCGCGGTCAGGCAATTGCCAGCCCGTGGCGCCCCCTGGTCTTCGCCGGAATTAGCTGTGTGGCGGCGTTGATCATGTTGGGTGGATTATTAGCGGGTCGAAGTGATAGTCGCCCGATTATCGCCCAGGATGAATTACTTTTTGATCCCCCCAAGGACTTACTGAAAGACCGTGTTGGCGTGTTGACGATTGGCGATCATACGATCGTCCGCAATGGCTCCGAACCGCGGTTGGGAACCCACGCGGACCTCTGGAGTTGTGGCACAAGCACCGAAGTGGTCATGAGCCAACCTTACGCAGGCTGGCATGAGTTATGTGTGTGTTACGAAGCTAAGGATTGGTTGCTGGAAGACCGGTACAACCTCAATGTTGACGTGGGCAAGCCGATTGCCGTGGGCGAATTCACGCAAGGCGAATCGCTTTACGGCTATCTCTTATTTACAGCGGTCGACAGTGACGGCACGGTCCCCAATCCGCCATCTTATACACTTTTCGGCCGCCTCTTGGCTCCCTTTGGACCCTTGGTGACTGACGACTTTGCGGAAACCAGCGGTTCTGCCCAGACTGTCATGCTGCAACTCTGGACGATCTCTAGAACGCCGCTGGAGCCTGCGGAGGTGGGAGAACTGGCGGCTGCTTTCAGTGAAATTCGAGAACGGGCAAGGCAGCAGATCGTGCAACAACAACAAGCTTTGGCATCCAGCGGAACATAGTCGAGCGGGACAACAGTCAAATCATGCAGTACTTGAATCCATTAAGCTGGGCACGTTGGGCTTTTCAGTTTTTCGTTGCTTGGCTCGGCAGTATTCAGTGGCGGGGAGCTGTCTTGGCTTTGCCCGCGACGATTGTCTTATTAATGATGGTTGCCGGTTCCGCGATCGTGGCGAGCCAATCAAACGATTGGCGGGAGAGTTTAGTCGACCGCCGCTTGGGGAAGGCCGCCAAGCAAGAAAACTATGAAGTTGCCGAGTTGCTACTGCGACGGCGCATCAAAGCCTCACCCGAAGACCCGAAGTTAAAACTCCAATTAGCTCGGGTGCGCGACCAGCGTGGCGACACCGAGCGGGCAACCGAATTATTCCGCAGCCTCGCTTTCGAACGTAAGAATGCGGAAGCCGCCAAATGGCTGCTGGGCAACCGTTTTGATTTAGATCAACGCCGAGACTGGTCTCCGGAGCAAAACCAGGAATTTGGGCAGCTAACTGACATTGCCCTGCGAAGCGATCCGAATGACATTGTCAGCAACACGCTGCGAGCGGATTATCTGCTGAGAAGCGGCGAAATCAAAAGGGCGATTCCTCACATCGAGAAATTGGTTTCGCGGCAACCAACGCGGGGGCTGGACTTAGCGCAACTATATCGGGTGGTAGGTGATAATGACAGCGCCACGAAGACAGCCGAAAACACTGCATCAGTACTCCAAGACTTGGTAGCCGCAAATCCTGGGGAGGTTTCGCTGCGTGTGACGCACGCGAAGGCTTTGGTATTTCTCGAGAACTACCCAGACGCTTACCGAACTTTGGCAGTCGGCTTTGAAAAGTCAAAAGACAATCGTTTACGGCCACTCATTGCTCAGACGCTAGTCTTATACTCCGACTCGCTGCGGGCCAAATCGACGGACGCCAAAACTTTACAGAATTGCCTCAAGCTAATTGGCAAAGCATCTGAGTATGCACCGGCCGATCCGCTGGTCATGCGGGCCATCTCGGACACCATCATTGCCACGCTAAATCAAGATGATGCCCAAACCACTGCCCTCCGCAATGCGCTACTCGAAGGTGCCGCCCCCGGCATCGTGCACTTCATCAAAGGCACGGTGGCGATGCTGGAGAATGATACCGAACTGGCGAAGCGAGAGCTTGAACTGGCTTATCGAGAAATGCCTCAGTCGGCCGCTATCTTGAACAATTTGGCGGTCGCTAAAACAGGTCTGGCGAAAGAATCGAAAGATCCGGCAGCACTCGCCGATGCATTGAAACTGGTAAATCAAGCGATTGACAGCACCACCGGCAAGCCGCAAGCCAGTAATCAATTAGCCTATTTCATTGAGACGCGCGCTCAGGTTTATTTGGCTCAAGAGAACTATGTCGATGCGATCTCCGACTTTGAAAAGATCCTCACCGTGGAACCGCTGAAGCTGGCTGTGCACCGCGGGCTAGCCGATGCCTATCGGGCACTCGAACAACCCGACGTTGCCGACTTGCACGCTCGAGCGGCTGATAATATCGTCGCTCAGCAGGCGAAACAGGCGGCCGACAAACGTGATGCGATGGAAGTTTACGGCGAATCACTCCGCAATCAGTCGTCAGGCACGAACCCAACGGCCAGCGGGCAGGACTTGCCAGCGGAAGGCGATCGGTCTGGCACCGGATCTGCTACAAGTGATGCGGCGGTCGAAACCTTACAAATCGACCCAACACCAACCACCGATCCGCCAGCGCCCGCAGAACCGGGAGCAGGCACCGATTCGCCGGACGAGTCCGATTCTGTACGCTAGACTGGAGCAACCCTGATCGCTTCCGCAGTGATCGGGCGAAACATCCTCTTAGTCAGTACGGAAGATTATGGACGCAATTCCACAGCAGCTCGCCGGAGCCACTTGCTTAGTTACCGGAGGTGCGGGCTTCATCGGCTCGCACCTCACCACCGAGCTTGTCAAGCTTGGCTGCTCGGTCCGCGTGCTGGATAATCTGAGCACTGGTTTTTCGCGGAATCTGGATCATTGTCGCGGGCAGATCGAGTGGATTGAGGGAGACGTGTCCGACGCGGAGACGGTCAACCGCTGTATCGATGGTGTCGATTATGTGTTTCACCATGCGGCCATGGCATCGGTACCGCGGAGCATGCGAGAGCCCGCGCTCTGCCACTCTTGGTGCACGACTTCGACGGTCCACCTGCTGACCGCCGCCGCCAAAGCCAACGTGCGGCGTGTGATGTTAGCCTCTACCAGCGCGGCTTATGGCGATTCGCCCTTCGTGGCAAAACGCGAGTCGGATCCGCCAGCACCACTCAGTCCCTACGCGGCGGCCAAACTGGCCAGCGAGATGTATTGTGGTGCCTTCCATCGCGGCATGGGATTGGAAACAGTCTGCCTGCGATACTTCAACGTGTTCGGCCCACGTCAGGACCCGCAGAGCGAGTACAGCGCCGTAATTCCACGCTTTGTGGCTTTGATTTTGGCTGGCCAACGACCAATCATCTATGGAGATGGACACCAGTCCCGCGATTTTATCTACGTGGGAGATGTTGTCAGAGCGAATGTATTGGCCGCCGTACAACCTGCCGCTGCCGGGGGAACGTTTAACGTCGGTCGCGGTGAAAGTACCACGCTGCTGACGCTGTTAACACTATTGCGTGAGATCCTCGATCAAGACATCGAGCCGATCCACGAGCCGGCTCGCGAAGGTGACGTGCGTGATTCTCTGGCCGACATCACACGCATTCGCTCCGCCCTAGGTTTTGAACCACAGACCAGCATTCGCCAAGGGCTCGAGCAGAGCATCGAGTACTATCGTTCGCTGACGCCTGTCGCTTCGCAAAGCTAGTTCTCGCGAGGGAACCATCAAAGTCGGTGCAAATCGCAGGCGGATTTTTCACCGCCGTAAAATGCGAGCAGAGTCCAGCGGGCAAGCTATAATGTCGGCATGAACTCTGTTAAATGCCGTAGCGGCTTTACTCTGATCGAATTGCTGGTCGTGATTGCCATCATCGGCATTCTGATCGGCTTGCTGTTACCCGCAGTGGCTAGCGTGCGCGAATCGGCCCGTCGTATGTCTTGTCTGAACAAGCTGCGACAAGTTGGGCTCGCGCTCCATCTCTTCCACGATGCCAACCGCAGTTTCCCAGCTTCAGGCTGGACCGAGCCGGGGCCGGGAAATTTGTCGGGCAAGTTTGTTGGTTGGCGACCACTGACTTTGCCGTTCCTTGAGCAAGAAAATCTGCATCGGCTTTATGACTTCGAGCAGAATTGGTGGGAAGGGACCAACGCCGTAGCCGCTTCGGTGCCAATCCCCATCTTTCGTTGTCCCAGCTCGCCGGCGCGCGGCGATGTGTTGAGCGCCATTGCCAAACCGCCACGCCCCGCGGTGACCTTTGCCAACCCGATCGCTCCGACAGATTATGAGGCGATCATGGGGGTGCAACCGCGTTCCATCAACCTGCACCTTGAGAATGATTTCTACCATTCCGGAAATCGCTTTTCGGTGATGAGTCGTAATTCGCGAATTCGCCTGACTGATATACGTGACGGCTCGACGAACACTCTCATGGTCGTGGAATGTGCGGGGCGACCGGAAGTGTACCGAGCCGGCGCTGTGCGGCTCGACCTCGCAAACGACCAAGGCATTGGCTGGGCCGAC
>CAZHTX010000051.1:10175-18530 GCA_964535475.1 uncultured Pirellulaceae bacterium | reverse complement strand
AGAGCAACAAGCGCGAATCAAACCAACAATCGCTTAGACTGACGCACATTATACCCTGAGAACCCTGAGCCGACGGCGCTAGCCGCGGGCATTTGTGAGAACCCTGAGCCGACGGCGCTAGCCGCGGGCATTTCTGAGGTTCTCTGATAGTTTTTTAATCCACTCGATAGCATCTAAAATTCACTGGAGAGATCTCAGACTCATGATAAACCAGGATCAATTCGAGGCGTTGCGGAGCCAACTGGAAGCCCATCAACAGGCTCATGTTTTACGCTTTTGGGATCAACTCTCCGAGCCGCAGCAGACCGCGTTTGCCGAGCAATTAAGCGAGTTAGATTTCACGGAACTGGATAGCCTGGTCGCTGGCCAGGACCAAGCGGTGGACTTCGCCAGTTTGGCGATGCAAGCCCAAGCACCTCCGGCCGTGAAAGCGGACGGCAGCGGTGCCGCCTGGTCGGCCAGCGAGGCGTGGCAGCGCGGCGAAGACTTGCTGCGAGAAGGAAAAGTTGCCGTCTTGATTGTGGCGGGAGGGCAGGGAACGCGTTTGGGTTTCGAGCAACCGAAAGGGATGTTTCCGATCGGGCCGGTCTCGCAAAGAACGCTGTTTCAGGGCTTTGCCGATCACTTGTTGGCGGTCGGCAAGCGTTACGGCAAACGCGTCCCGCTGCTGTTAATGACCAGCCCGGCCACGCACGCCGAGACGGTCGCCTACATGGAACAGGAAAATTATCTTGGGCTTGATCCCGCTCAGGTGCGGATCTTCTGCCAGGGAACCATGCCGGCGGTCGATGCGAAGACCGGCAAATTGCTGCTCAGCCAACCCGACTCTTTGGCACTCAGCCCCGACGGGCACGGCGGAACGATCAAGGCCTTAGCCAAAAGTGGTTCCTTGGACTGGTTGCGTGAGCAGGGGATCGAACAATTGTTTTACGCTCAAGTCGACAACCCGCTGGCCCGCCTCTGCGACCCCGCCCTGCTAGGCCACCACGTGATGGCTGGCAGCGAAATGACGACTCAAGTGGTTCGCAAGCGGTTTGCCACCGAACGGGTCGGCAACGTGGTGCTGGTCGACGGCCGCGTGCAGATTATTGAGTACAGCGATTTGCCGCAGGAGGCTGCCGAGTTGACGCAGCCGTCGGGCGAACTAAAGCTCTGGGCGGGGAATATTGCCGTGCACGTGCTGACCACTGATTTTGTCTCCCGCGTCGCCAATTCGCCCGAGCTGCTGCCGTTCCACCGAGCCCACAAGAAAGTGCCCCACTTGGATGCAACGGGGAACTTGATCGAGCCCGACGCGCCCAACGCGACGAAATTTGAACGCTTTATCTTTGACCTGCTGCCGGCGGCCGAAAATGCTTTCGTCGTCGAAGGGCTGGCGGCGGAAGTCTTCGCACCCGTCAAAAATGCCGACGGCGCGGAAACTGACACGCCCGCGGCAGCCAAGGAACAAATTTGCAAATTGCACGCTGGTTGGTTGCGAGCCGCCGGGGTTGAAGTCGCCCCCAAAGTGCAAGTCGAAATAAATCCCCGCTTAGCACTCGATGCTTGCGAAGTCGCCATGGCGGTCGAAGCGGGCAAACTTCCCCCAGCCGGCAGCTTGATCACCAGCGACCAATATTTTGATTGACCAATAGCCCGCCGCTAACCCGCCGCGGAATTCAGTTCGCCGCCAGCGATGGTGAGGACTTGGCGGGCGCACGCTCGCGATTTCAAGCTATGTTTGCACGTTCGTACTTTTTTGGTCGCTGGAGAAATGATTGATGTTGCACGCTGTGATAATGGCCGGCGGAAGCGGAACCCGATTTTGGCCCGCCAGTCGCCAGCAAACTCCGAAACAACTGCTGCGATTGGTTGGCGATCGCTCCATGATTCAATCGACCGCCGACCGTTTGACCGGGTTAGTGCCTCCCGAGAATCAATTGGTCGTCACCAACCAACGGCTGGTTTCAGCGATTCGCCAACAGTTACCCGACTTGCCCCCCGAGCAAGTCGTGGGAGAACCCTGCAAACGTGACACGGCTCCTTGCATCGGTTTAGCCGCCGGCTTGCTGGCCGCTCGCGACCCCGATGCAACCATGTTGGTGCTGCCGGCCGATCACATTATTGGCACGGTCGAGCAGTTTCAACAAGCGATCCAAGCGGGCGAAAGGCTGCTGGCAGCCGACCCGCGGAATATCATCACCTTCGGCATCCGCCCCTCCTACGCGGCCGAATCGTTCGGCTATATCCAACGCGGAGAGGCCCTGGAGGGGGAGACCGAAGTGGCTGCTTTCGCGGTCGAAAGGTTCCGCGAAAAACCCGACTTGGCGACTGCCGAGTCGTATCTGCAAGCGGGGACTTTTTATTGGAACAGCGGCATTTTTCTCTGGCGGGCGGCCACCATCCTGGAGGCTTTGGCCAAATTCGAACCCGAGATGAGCGAGCACATCAGGAAAATTTCACAAGCGGCCGGGCAAGCCGACTTCGAGACCGTGCTGGCCGATGAATTTGCCGCGATCCAAGGGAAATCGATCGACTACGCGGTGATGGAACAATATCGTCCCGTCGTGGTTATCGAAGCACCCTTCAGCTGGGACGACGTTGGGAGCTGGCAAGCGCTAGCTCGCATGGTGCCGCCCGACGAGCACGGCAACACGGTGCAAGGAAACCACTTGGGAATCGACACCACCAACTCGATTATTCGCACCGAGGCGGATCACACGGTGGTCACGATCGGCGTGGACGACTTAATTGTGGTGCAAACCGGTGACGCCACCCTAGTGGCCCCCAAGTCGGCTGAAGAACGAGTTCGCGAAGTGGTAGAGCGGTTGCAATCCTCAGGACCACAGTCCCTGTTGTAGGGAAACGCTAGCCCCCAGCCGGCAAATTACGGTGTGGTGAATATCCCGGTAAGCCTTTCGCTGGACAGCCAAAGCTGCTAAAGTTTTCCCTCCTACGTGGAAAACTCACGTAGATCATTGAGATTTCGCAGTCCATCATTGGTTCTAGATAAGTTCGAGCAATGGCTAAACCGCACCGCAAATTGAAAAAAGCAAACCATGGGCGTCGCCCCGCCAATGCCAAGGCGCGTAAGGCTCGTCGTCGTAAAGTTCGCACCTAACAGCTGGCTTTGCCGATTAGAAGCGTACCTGTGGCAACTCGCGAATTTTTAGTTGACCTATCGCTGTTGGATTTTGACAATCCAATCGCCGGAATTGAAGAAATCCGGCGATATAATCCTCAGCGGTACGAAATGGAACAACTGTCCGCGATCCTCTTGGAGGATGGCGAGAAAAACATCTGCGCTGCCTACAAAGATCTCACCAAAGATGAGTTTTGGGTGCGGGGACACATGCCTAACATGCCGCTCATGCCGGGCGTCGTCATGCTGGAAGCAGCTGCGCAGTTGGCCAGCTACTTCACACAAAAATATGACCTGCTCGGCGCCGCAATGGTCGGCTTTGGCGGACTCGACGAAGTTCGCTTTCGCGATCCAGTCATCCCCGGCGACCGCTTACTGGTCATGGTTCGGCTCGAGAAAGCTCGCCGCAATCGTATGATCGTCGCCAGATTCCAAGGTGCGGTGGGCGATTCCATCGTCGTCGAAGGTGTGCTGAAAGGGATTCCGATCCCCATCGAAGCCCTCAATCCGCTGCGCCAAGCCGAACCGCAAGCGTAGAAGTTAGTGATCGTCGCTGCCTCCCCGGCGGCCCACCATCACGATCAATACCAAAAAGATGGTGGGCGCAACCACGATGACCCCCATCACGGCGACAATCATGAAATTTCCAACTTCGCGTTCAGCGGCGTTGGAGGCTTGGGCGAGAACCGCGGAAGAAATGGACAAAATCAACGCCTGAAGCTTGCCGAACCAGCGAAGTTCACTTCCTCTGGGCCAGCGATGGGAATTTCCGGCGACCAATCGTCGCCACGTTCCATCGTATCCCGTCGGCTAGTTTTGACCACTGCTACGTCCTGAGATTGCTGCGGGACGAATGGTCGCACCTGAGTGAGTTCCGCTCGCAAGCGGTCGAAAGCCAACGCCACCTCCTCCGGTTCGCCACTGGCTAGCTCCCCGTTTCCCAGGGATTCGCCCCCCAAAACCTGCTCAGCAGCGACTGGGTCGGTCGCTGCTGAGCCATCGCTCTGGTCGGCTCGCTGAAACGGATGAGTTTGCGCACAGCCGGACAAACCACAGAGCATCAGCAGCGAACCGCAAACCAACCGGGTGAAAACACCGGCGGCATGCTGCAGCGACTTGCGATGCGAGGGCTGACGACTCACGGGGGCGGGGTATCCCAACGGCAAACGGAGCATTTTCGGCGGTGACCACAACAGCGAGTCACCTTTGTCCGAAAGTTACCATCGGGATGCTGGAGCTACGGTTGGATCAATTGTGCGGCAAGTTTGGCTGGTAACGTTTTTTCCCAGCGCAAAACAATCAAATTCGGCATGCGCGGAATGACAGGGACGACCGGGATAACACGAGCGACCCGATTAACCCGCAAACCTTCACAATTGGCTTGTCGTGGCACGACGGCTTCCCCGCACTGTCCATTACCACGCACTGTCCATTACCACGCACTGTCCATTACCACGCACTGGCCATTACCGCGAGCTGGCCACTACCGCGAGCTGTCCAGGATACGATAAGCCCAGCGAACCGTCGGAGCTTGGCGAACGGCGGGTGCGATCTGCACGATGTGGGCGAGGTTGGTCACCGTCGTCGCCGCCACTTCCTCCAAGGGTTCGATACTCAGTGCCCCACTTGGCCCCAGCTCGCACGCGGCAGCAGACTCACCCCCCCCCCCAGACATTTCCTCCGTCCCCAGTCGCAAATAGTCGGAGCCGAGGCTGCCGCTTGGGTTTGCACAGCGAATTGCGACGTCAAAGAGAAATCCCGGCTGACCAGCTCCGCCGGTAATCGGTGTGACGCTCAAACTCCAGTGAGCTTGACCAGCTGCCCCCACGGCGAGCGCGACTGAGGTTGCTTGAATCGGCTCCACCGAGAGCTGCTGCAGCGGTGGGCTGCTGGGCCACGATTCATCGGGTGCCGATTCGATAGAGGCCAACAAGGGGAGGGTGATCAACTCGCTTCCTGAAGCACCTTTGCCTCGGCTGATTCGTTCGATCACGTGCCCGTAACGATCTCCGAGCCAACTGAAGCGGAGCTGTAAACCACACCCGGAGGGATCGAGCGATGAAATGGTAAAAGGATCCATGGCATCGCTCATGAGCTGGCGGGAACGGCTAGGGAGGCAAAGTTTTTCAGCAATTTCAGCCCTTCAGCTTGGCTTTTCTCAGGGTGAAACTGAGTCGCATGGATGGGGCCGCGTTGAATCATCGCGCAGAACGGGCCGCCGTAATCGGCCTCCAAGGCGACAATTGAAGAGTCGGCCGGGCGGACAAAGTAGGAATGCACGAAATAAAAGTGGCTCATCGCGGTCACGTCAGCCAAAATCGTGGGAGCCTCGCCGGGATTAAAATCAGCTCCCCGCGCGATGCGATTCCAACCCATGTGCGGCACCTTCAGCGCGGGATCGATCTCAAAGCGAACCACCTCACCGGCCAGCACGCCCAAGCCGCGGTGCGTGCCCCCTTCGTACCCCGTCTCAAACAGCAGCTGCAGCCCCAAGCAAATTCCCAAAAAAGGTCGCCCCGACTGCAAGAAGTCCAAAATCGGTTGCTCCAAATCACGCTGGCGAATCTCGCCGATCGCTTCGCCGAATCCGCCGACTCCCGGCAAGATTAATTTGTCAGCCTCGGCAATCTCATGCGGATCGGCAGAAACTCGCGCCTCGTAACCGACCTTTTCGATCGCCTTTTGCACGCTCCGCAAATTTCCCATCTGATAATCGACGATCGTGATCATGCTCGTTTCCGTTACTGAAGAAGAAGGCGTGTCCATTATGCGGAAACGGCAGTCGCTGACGAGGTGGCTGGCAATGCGTGCCGAAGTCGTTCCACGAGATCATTGCTAACTGAGTTTCCGCAGCGTGGCGATCAGGGCTGGCAGCGCATCGGCCTTCGCCGCTTCTGCCAATAAACTGCATTGCCGCGCAGTCAGCGGTATCGGCGGGAGGGGGGGAGCGTCAACCAGATCCGCCGGTGTGGCCGACCGCTGCCGCAACTCGCCCGGAATCAGGCACTGTTCGATCAGCTGCAGCAAGGATTCCACTTTGCCCGGATCGCGAGCCACAATGCCAACGGTGGGCAGGCCCTCGACGGCCGGGGGCGTCGCGGGAAGCAAATCGATCTTGTTATGCACCACGATCAGCGGGGCAGTTGTCTCGCGACGAATCGCCGCGTGCATTTCGGTCAGCCCATGCCGCGCGTCGGTCATCGCCAACACCAGATCGGCAGTGCGCAATTGCCCAGTCGCCCGGCGAACCCCTTCCGCCTCCAATGGATCGTCACTCACGCGCAACCCGGCCGTATCGACCAGCCGCACCGGCCAGCCCTTGATTGCCGTGTCGGCCGATACCAAGTCACGGGTCGTCCCCGGTTGATCAAACGTGATCGCTCGCTGGTATCCAAGCAAAGTATTGAGCAACGTACTCTTGCCCACGTTGGGTGGTCCGGCAACCACGATCCGCCAGGGGGCCACGAGATGCTGACCGGCCAGCTGACGAGCACGCAACTGGGCGATTGACGCTTGTGCCAGTTCCCCGCGCTCTTCAACCGCCAAGCTATCATCAGCCAGAATTGCAATGAACTGTTTGGCCCATTGCGACATCGCGCCCCGCAATTGCGCCAGCGCCAGACCGCAAGTCCAAGTCGTGTTTGTCTGCTCCACCAGACTGCGGAGGAACCACTGATCGGGCGGGGCAACCACCTGACCCGCTCCCCCCCTCTGCTCAGCAGTAAACTCCGCGGTAAACTCCGCGGCAAACCCCTCAATAAACTCCGCGGCGCACTTGCTCGGCACACCGACCGCGGTCAAATCATTCAGAATCGCAGCCACTGCGGCTTGGCCACCATGGCAATGCACTTCGGCGTAGTCGGCTGCGGTGGCGAACACGACCACTGATTCGGCCGCCCGTTCGGCCAGCGGACTTTGCCACTGGCCGTAGCGAATTTGTCGCAGCGGCAATGGCGGCGAGTCACCGACGGCTGGAGGCAGCGGCGTGGCTGGCTGAAAACAGCGCAAGATTGCTTGATGAGCGACTTCACCGTGGACGGCAATCACCGCGACCGCACCACGTCCGACGGGAGTCAAGGAGGCGGCGAACGGAATGTTGGTCACAATTTAGTCCACTGGCAAACGAGGGTCAGTTTCGGATGATATGATTTCAGCCAATCAGCTCCACCTAATCGCAGGTTTTCACCATGGTCGAAGTCGATGTTAAAGTCCATGCCGCGGCGGGCACAATTGTGATGCAGCGTGGCCAGCGGGGCAATGCGTTGTCGCGGGCGATGTTGCAGGCACTTGATCAGGCGTTGGACGACCTGCATCAAGAGAAACGCGTTCGCTACGTGATCTTGATGGGTCAAGGCTCGCACTTTTCAGCCGGCATGGACCTGGCCGAACTCAGCCGCGTGGCCCGTTTGGAAACCGGCAACGAAGCGATCCCGCTCAGCCACGAAGTCCACCACGACTGGGAATTGCTCAGCGAACTGTTGCTGAAAATCTTGCGTTACCCCAAACCGGTGATCGCGGCCGTGGACGGGCAGGCGCTCGGTGGCGGCTTTGCCCTGGCGCTGGCCTGCGATTTGATCGTCGCCTCGACGCGGGCCGAGTTTGGTTCACCGGCAGCCCAACGCGGCCTGGTGGGAGCGATGGTCGCGCCGCTGTTGCACTTTCGCCAAGGAGGAGCCGTCGCGGCCAGAATGTTGCTCACCGGGCGTTCGGTCGACTCCGACACGGCAATGGGCATGGGGCTGCTGACCGACTTGGTGGCCGCCGATCAGATTTGGGTTTGCGCCGACGCGCTGGGCCAACAAATCGCCACCGCCCCGCGAGAATCTCTGCAAATGACCAAGCGGTTGCTGAACGAATCGATCGGCGAGGCCTTGATCAGCCAGTTGACAATCGCAGCCGGACTGGGGGCCGCGGCCAGCACGACCGATGCGGCCGCCGAAGGGCTCCGCGCCTTTTTGGAAAAACGAGAGCCCCAGTGGCCCTAAGAACCTATCCGAAAATTGTGAGCCGACGGCGCTAGCCGCGGGCCTTTTTATGGTTTCCGGATAGGTTCTAAGGCAACCGGCAAGCTGGTTGCTAGCAAGCGATTAGCGGACGACAAGACGCTCGCGGACAAATTGTGTAAACTGCCCCAGCGAAGCAAACCTCGTTTGCATTCGCCGCAGCCGGGTGTTTCCCCGTTTGCGAACCCTCTACGTCACACACATTCCAAGAAAGATGCAATGAAAGTTGCC
>CAZHTX010000051.1:0-10165 GCA_964535475.1 uncultured Pirellulaceae bacterium | reverse complement strand
ACCATCGAGACCAACAAAGGCACAATTACGCTCGAGCTGTACGACGACAAGGCTCCCAAAACAGTAGCCAATTTCGAGAAACTGGCGGGTGAAGGGTTTTATGATGGCCTCACATTCCACCGAGTCATCGAAGACTTCATGGTGCAAACCGGCTGCCCCCAAGGGACCGGAACTGGCGGCCCAGGGTACCAATTTGAAGACGAATTCCACCCCGATTTGATCCATGATGGCCCCGGTGTGTTGTCGATGGCGAACGCCGGTCCTGGTACCAATGGTTCGCAATTCTTCATCACCCACGTGGCGACTCCTTGGCTCGATGGCAAGCACTCCGTTTTTGGTCGCGTGACCGAAGGCCAAGATGTGGTCAATCAAATCGAGCGTGGCGATACGATGGATAAAGTCACGGTCAGCTAATCACGGTCAGCTAGTGGTGCGCTCTTAGGGTTTATCCGAGAACCTTGAGCCGACAACGCTAGCCGCGGGCATTTTTGAGGTTCTCGGATTGGTTTTTAATCAGGCAATAGGGTTAATCAGGCAACCGCGAAACGAGAGTTTGAAAGATGCGAGTTATCAAGATGGCGGAAGTTATCAGGATGAGATGGAGCGCGGCGTTGGCGGCGTCACTCGGTCTCGCGTTGGCAGCACCGATGCAAGCTGAGCAACCGACACGCATCTATGTCGGCACCTACACGGGTGAAGGTGCTGCCGATAGCAAAGGGATCTACGTTGTTGATTTTGATCCCCAATCAGGCAAACTCTCGCCACCGCGGTTGGCTGCCGCCACCCCAAACCCCTCGTTCTTGACTCTCGACGCGGCCGCCGAGCGACTCTACAGCGTGGCCGAACTCCGTCGCGATTCGAACCGCTGGGGTGCCAGCGTGATGGCTTGGCGGATCGAGCCCGATGGTACGCTGAAAGAACTCGCGCGGGCCGATACCGGGGGCGACGGTCCCTGCTTTGTCGCCTTGAACCGCCAAGAGACATTGGCCGGTGTGGCCAACTATGGCGGGGGCAGCGTGAACGTTTACAGCATCTCCCCAGAATCGCCCCTGAAGCTGGTCGATTTTGTCCAGCACACGGGGAGCAGCGTCAACAAAGCTCGGCAAAGCGAACCACATGCCCACTCATTCCAGTTCCTCGCCGATGGCACGTTAGCGATGGCGGCCGACTTGGGGACCGACGAATTAATCGTCTATGACGTCTCTCCCGCCGGCAAATTGACCCGCAACGAACAGTTGACCTTCCAGCTACCGGCCGGCCATGGTCCCCGGCATTTTGCCCTCTCTCCAGATGAACAATTTGTCTTGGTCATCGAGGAACTGAGCTCGATCATTAGCGTGCTGCGGATCACGCCCGAGCGGCTGCAAATGATTGGTGAGTACTCCACGTTGCCCGCCGATTTCACCGGCAATAATTCCACGGCGGAAATTCAGTTTCATCCCAGCGGCCGCTTTGTGTACGGCAGCAACCGCGGCCACCATTCGCTGGCCGTATTTGCCTTTGATGCCGAGAGTGGTCGCCTGGAAGCACGCGGACATGTCTCCAGCGGCGGCCAAACCCCACGGAATTTCCGCCCCAGTCCCGACGGCCAATGGCTGATCACGGCCAATCAAGAATCGAACAACTTGGTGGTCTTCAAAGTGGGTGATGATGGTCTACCTGTGCCCACCGGCAACAGCGTGACCATCCCCAAACCTGTCTGCATTAAATTCAACTATTAACGATCGATCTGGTAACCAAGATGAAAGCGCTGTTGCTAAAAGAATACAAGCAGATTGAACTAAGCGATGTTCCAGAACCCGAGGTTGGTCCCGAGGATGTGCTGGTTCGCGTGCACGCGTGTGGTATCTGCGGTAGCGACATCCATGGCTACGACGGCAGCACGGGGCGCCGGATTCCGCCCCTGGTGATGGGGCACGAAGCGGCCGGCGTGATCGAAAGCGTGGGTACATCGGTCACCGACTTTCAGCCCGGCGACCGAGTCACCTTCGACTCGACAATCTCCTGTGGTAAATGTCACTTTTGTCGCCGCGGCGAAATCAACCTCTGCGACAATCGTCGCGTGCTCGGTGTTTCCTGTGGGGACTATCGCCAAAACGGCGCGTTTGCCGAACTGGTTGCCGTACCGCAAAACATCATTTACCGCTTGCCGGACGAGCTGTCTTTCGAGGCCGCCGCGCTGATCGAAGCCGTTTCGATCGCCGTGCATGCGGTCAACATCACCAAATTTTCGCTGGGCGATTCCGTCGTCGTCGTCGGCAGCGGCATGATCGGCTTGCTGACCATCCAAGCCGCCAAACTCAAAGGTGCCGGCTTGGTTATCGCCACCGACGTGGCGGCCGACCGACTCGATGTGGCTCGGCAATTAGGTGCCGATGTGACGCTCAATGCGAGTGAGCTCGATATCCCGGCCGAAGTTCGCCAATTGACCGCCGGTCGCGGTGCCGACGCAGTGCTGGAAGTCGTCGGGCATCAGCAAACCGTCAACGATGCCATCGCCGCAGTTCGCAAAGGGGGCGCCGTGACGTTGGTGGGTAATCTCAGTCCCACGATAGAGTTCCCGCTGCAATCGGTGGTGACTCGCGAAATCACCGTGCAGGGAAGCTGTGCTTCGCAAGGCGAATACCCGCAGTGCATTCGTCTGCTCAGCAGCGGCGCCATCAAAGTCGCACCGCTGATCACCGCCAAATCAACCTTGGCGGAAGGAGCCGAGTGGTTCGCCAAGCTCTACGAAGGAGTCCCTGGAGCTATGAAAGTCTTGGTCTGCCCCCAGTCGTAGCTACGGCTGGTTTAGAACCTATCCGAAAACCATAAAAAGGCCCGCGGCTAGTGCCGTCGGCTCACAGTTTTCGGACAGTCTCTTAATCGAAAGTTGATAAAAAGGCCCGCGGCTAGCGCCGTCGGCTCACGGTTTTCGGATAGGCTCTAAATCGAAAATTGATAAAAAAGCCCGCGGCTAGCGCCGTCGGCTCACAGTTTTCGGACAGGCTCTTAATCGAAAGTTGAGATGACTGACTTGCCTACTTGGACTGGCGGAACAGCCACTCATGGAAAGCGTCGTCCTGATAGGTCCGCGTCCAGCTATCGTGGCCCACGCCCGGGTATTCCGTATACTTGGGCTCACCGCCAGCTTGCTTGATCGCGGCAATCATTTCTCGCGAACGGGCAACCGGCACGGCACCGTCGGCATCGCCATGAAAAGCCCACAGCGGCAATTCCAGGTAACGCTCAGCCCACAGGGGATCGCCACCACCACAGATGGGCGCGGCGGCGGCAAACGGTGACCCTTTGAAACCAGCGGCGTACCATGTTCCGTAGCCGCCCATCGAAAGCCCCGTCACATACACTCGTTTGGGATCGACGCGTTTTTGTTTCACCAATTCCTCCACCACCGCCAAGGCCAACTCCATTGGCATGCTGGGGGCTTCCTCAAAAGTATCCACTCCGGTCGCTTCGCTCCAATTCCGCTCCACCCAACGTTGTTGCGGGGGACACTGAGGCACGACCAGAAAACAGGGGTGTTCGTCTTGCCGCCGCATGAATTCGCTGACGCCATGCTTTAGCTGCGCCTCATTATCTACACCACGCTCGCCGGCACCGTGCAAAAACAAGACTAACGGATAGGGCGTCGCGGAATCGTCACCGGCTGTTGCAGGCGGTTGATACAAACGATAGTTCAGCTTGTTTTCGCCAGCAGTGATCGTCTCTTTTGTTAAGCGGTCTTGCCAAGCCGTCGCTTTGCCGTCGCCGCTATCTTGCCCTAAAGAGGAATTCGCCAATACCAACATTATCCCCACAGCAATCGCCAAGCGGGTCACACATCTGTTTTGAAAGAACGTGGTAATCATGCAATGTCCAGCGCGGAATGAAGGAGAGTCGTTACCAGCGAAACTGTTTGCTCTTCGCAAAAAACTCGCGAGGATTATCGTAGACTATTTTTTGGATCAAGGCTTCGTCGTGTCCCCGCCGCCGCATTTCAAAGATTAAATCAGGAACCGCGGTCGGCTTGCTGGGGCCCCAATCACCGGCTGAATTTGCCATCAACCGCTCGGGACCAAATTGCTCGATCATGTCGACCGCGCGCTGCGGGGTGCACTTGGTGACCGGGTATAAGGTCATCCCGGCCCAGTAGCCAGCGTCTAAAACCGCGCCGATCGTGTGCTCTTCGACATGATCCACCAACACGCGGGAACGATCGATGCGGGAATCGCCACCCAACATATCGAGGATCATCCGAGTGCCCTGGTACTTGTCTTCCAAATGCGGCGTATGAATTAAGATTGGCTGTTCGTGAGTGATCGCCAGCTCGAGATGCTCAAGAAAAATCCGCGACTCGTTAGGAGTGTTCTTATTCAGCCCAATCTCGCCGATCCCCAGCACGTTTGGCGATGACAAAAACTCGGGAATCATCGCGATCACTTCCCGCGACAAACTGACGTTCTCCGCTTCTTTGGCATTGATACACAACCAAGTGTAATGCCGGATCCCATAGGCGGCCGCCCGCTTGGGTTCAACCTCGGTCAGTTGGCGAAAGTAGTCGCGAAATCCATCGACCGAACAGCGATCAAAGCCGGCCCAAAAAGCTGGCTCGCTAATCGCCACACAGCCCATACGAGCCAGCATCTCATAGTCGTCGGTGACGCGCGACACCATGTGGATATGTGGATCGATATAGTCCATCGCTGTGTCTCGTCGGGGCTAATTGGGAAGGGGCCGGGAAAAATCACGCAAGGGCGTAACGGATACTTGGCGGCGAACGGGCAGACAAATCACTGAAACTGCAAACGCACTCAAGTTACAAACGACTTAAGCTAAAAACGCACTCAAACCTCAAACTCACTCCGCCACTGCGGATCGTAAGCGCGAGAAAATAACTGTTGGATTTGCTCAGCCCGGTCCGTTACGCCCGTCTGCTGCAAAATCTTTAAGCCTGACATCAATTGCTCCAGTCGTTGATGATCGACAGACTCCGCGTCGTCCGCCCGTTCGACTCGATCGAGCGTGGCGGCGATCTCCAGCAGTTTCGCGCGGACTTCCAAGTAATGTCGGTCGAGCACTTGATTCGCATTCATAAGTATTCTGCCTCGCCGATGTCCGCGAGTGCGATTCAAAGGAGGGTGGGACACAATTTCTACAGGTGGGAAAACAATGCGCGGGACGCTCGCCACCGCCTGCTTCCAAGCGGGTAATGCCAGCCAACACAGTATAGTCACAAAAAGCTCACTTGATTAGCCGTACCACCCGTGCAGGCCAGGTTGTAACGGTTATGCCAAATACGCAGGGAGCGCAGAGGATACCGCTGCAGCTTTGCGACAGTTCGTAAAAGTGCGAGTTCTAGGTGGCCGATACCACTTGGGAAGAATATCTCTTTTATAGAACCTCGCAGGTATAGGTAGCTCTTGGCTAGGTAGTCCAATGGTCACAACGGGAATGCAATTAACGTTTAACGTGCTCGCCACCGCCGCCAATGGCGCGGCGGACGGATTGCTTGCGTTGGCCTTGGAGTCCGATGAAACAACGGTTCGCCAACATGCGATCACGGCAATTCTAAACCGCCGTGCCGACCGCGGCGCGCTGCTGATTTTGAAAATGTGGGAAGATCTAAATGACTTCGAACTAAGAGCCGTGCAAGACCATCCCGCGGCAATGCAAGCGGTGATTGCCGACGTGCTCAAAGGTCAAAGCGATGCGCCCCTGTGGCTAACAGCCCTCAGCGCGCTCCGCATGCTCAGCCTCGACGGCCTGCTGCCGCTCGTCATTGACCGCCTGGAAACGGCCGGCGATCGCAGGCTGCGGCAGCACATGATGGCTGCCGTGATGGATGTCAGTGGCAGTTTGGGCACTGCGGCACGGGAAGGTCGCGGGCGGCCCAGTCTCCGCGAGCCGGTGGTGCGCAGACTCGCCGAGTCGATTCGCCGCATGAATTTTCATCGTTGCGAGGGGCTCAGCGAAGCCTTCTTGGCCGCCTCCAGCTGGGGCGACCGCGAACTACGGATTTTACTGACCGAGGACCTGGAGGCCGCGCGACGGCTGGAGACTCCCTTGATGACCAGCACGGTGCCGGGGGTGCTGCAGCTGATTGCCGGCTACCTTCGTCGCAAACATATCCCCCCCGTCGTGCGGCAAGCCATTGAGCTGCGCAGCGACGACCTGTTCCGCAACGCGCTGTTGAAAACCGTGGGCGGAGAACCAACCACGATGTTGCTGCGGCATCTCCGCGAAATGCCCTTGCTGGCAATGTTTCGTTCCCTGGAAACGCTGGCGAACGAGACGCCGTCCACGTTCTTGGTCGGACTGGTTCACGCCCACACGGCCAACAATGACTCCCCGGTGGACAAGCTCACGTTGCTGCTGGATGTAATCGCCAAAGGGAACCACGACGCCGAGGCAGCTGTGGCGATCGCTTTGCCCCATTGCCCGCCACTCGATCCCCAACTGCTCATGCAGGCCGCGTTGGCTGTGGTCGACGACGCCGGCCCGATGCAACCCAGCTTGATCCCTTACCAACGGGTCATCAAACGCGTGCTGAAGCTGCTCGATCACCCCAGCCAAGCTATCGCCCATGGCTTGCAACATGTCATGCAAGGCCTGCACGCCGACAATCTGCTGGAGGTCATCGATGATTTGCCCGGCACTCAGTTGCCGGCGATTGGTGGCGTCGTGCGCCGGGTCGACCAAAATGCCCCCAGCACGCTCGCCCAAGCGTTACGCAGCCCACTTATCGAACGACGACGCCGAGCGGTCAAGGCCATCGTCGCCTGTGGTTTAGTGAATGCACTCGAATCAGCACTCACGCAAATCGCCAAAGAGGACTACCGAGAAGTCCGCATCCTCGCGCTGCAAGCATTGGTCCAAGGGCAGGAAGAAGCTTCACTAGTGGCCCTGGAAGGGGCAGCTTACGGCCCCGATGGCTCTCAAAGAGACGCCGCAATCGACTCGCTGACGGAGCGTTTGGAGGAGCTCAAGTCGGCTGCCGACACGGGGGCCAATACGCCACCCAGTGCTCGGCCCACCGCCCAAAGCCCATTCACCCTGCCGGAAAATAACTTGCAATCCGATCCAACGCCGAGTCGACTGCAATGATGACCAGCCTAACCCTCGCCGCGAGCCAAATTTTGCTCGCCCAAAACTGGATAATCTGCGGCCAATCGAGACTCTCCAGCATGGGCCAACGATTTTCGGGCGAGCAGACACCGACAAATTGGCTCCCCTACCTGTGGCTGATCATTTTGCCAGTCGCGGCGGCAATCGTGCTCTCAACGCTGTACCAATATTTACAACAACGTCAGAAGACCGTGGACGCGCCGCAGCGTCTATTCCGCCAACTTTGCCAGCTGCACCAGTTGACGCTCAATCAGACTCGCACCCTGAAGAAAATGGCGGGACTCGTCAACGCCACATCACCAGCCGAATTGATGGTGCGTCCGGACATTTTCCGTCGAGCGGAAACCGCTTACCGCGAAGCCCATGGCGAGCGAGCGGCGGGACGGATCGCTTCGTTGTCCGAACGGCTGTTCGCTGTCGCACCGTCAGAGTCATAGCAGACAACCCAAACTCGGCGGTGGCGCACCAACGAATTGTCAACTGGGCGGCAAAGCTGCCCAGTTCGACGAGTGAAGCTGGAAAAAACGGCCTCTGCTTGGAAAAAACAGAGTCCCGGGCGACTACTTCTTCTTCTTGCCCTTCTCGTCTTCTTCCTTCTTGACCTTCTTTTTCTTCTTCAGTGAAACTTTGACCACCCGCACCTTGGGCATGCCCACTGCTTCGGAGTCTTCGTTCCAGCGATCGAGCGTCTTGAGTCGCTCGATGCGTTCGGCGCGAGTCAACACGTTGCGTGATTTAATCGCGCCCGCCTGAACCTTCAGGCTCTTGTCCATCGTCATTGTCAAACTCTCCCACAGGAGCTAATACCAAAATGCGGTTTGCAGGTCCGCGTAGATGTTTCGTTGAACCCCGAAAATTACTAGGGAATTCAATTCTTCGCAACGGGAACGAAGAAAAATATTCGCCGATTGTCTCATCGCCAAGCGAAAAAACGCGAGCCGCTTTGCCACAGGCCGTATTTTTTTTCGTTTTTCGGCTAGGTTCCCAGCAAACCGACAGAAATCGTCTCGCAGCGCCGGCGGCCACGTAGGGGAGGAATAACCCCCAACAGGCCAGCCAGCGTCAGCTATCCTGCCGCTGAACCATTTCCGACCCTGGGCAACCGACAACAGCAGCCTCTTCCCCGCTTGCCTGGCTTCACATTGCCGCTTCACAGACCACCCGCTGTGTGTCATCTTAACAGGAAGCAAACAGTTCTGGCAGCGTAGTTTCACTGATCCTGATCATCGTCGTGAACGAGCGCCGAATTCCAGTTCTTTAGCGGTACGACTCAATTTTGGACTTGTATCTACTCAGATCGGCTCCAGAATCTCGGTGTCCTCTGCGGCCAGAGGATTACAGCCAGGCGGTTTCGCTGTGAAGTTTTTAGAGTCCCTCACACATTCGATCAAATTAGCATGACTGAAACCCAGCGGGATCTGGTGCTTCATTTGCTCCGCGAAGGTGACTGGCACGACGCCATCATGGCCTACGCTGAGGAAGTGGGTGTGACGCAAGGCGAAGCGGCCGAGGCAGTGGAAGCACTCGCCGCGCAGCTCAATATTCATCGACATTCTTTCAGTTGGTTGGCAATCGCCGCCGTCGCTTCCATGCTTTCACTGATCGCTGGTTGGATAATCGCTCGGCCTTTCTAGGGCGATCCCGTTCTGAAGTGATCCCTTTCAATCGCCCCGCTTAGTCAATTCGTACAAAAAGATCGCCGTCGCGACGTTAGCGTTGAGCGAATTTACTGCCGGGCTCATGGGGATCGTTAGCAGGTCTGTGCAACTTGCTGAAACCTCCGCGGGCAGTCCGCTGGCTTCGCTGCCGACCAGGATTGCCAGTGGTCGCTGATCGCGAACAAACTGCTGCAAAGGTACCGCGCCATCAGCTAAAGTGGTTGCCAGCGTCCGATAGCCTTGCTGCTCGGCCAACTGGGCGACTTCGGCAGCTGGCTCGGCCAGCCGGTAGAAATCCAACTGCAAGGCGGTCGCCATGCTGACCCTCAGGGCGCGGCGGGAAAAGGGATGCGCCACATCGTCGCTCAACACCATTTTGCTCACCCCAAAGGCGGCTGCCGACCGCATTAGGCCACCAATATTCTCCGGGTTATCGACTCCGCACACGACCAGCAACGGTGAATCACCCGCGGCGGCTGGGGGTAGTTCGTCGAGCGTTTTCAAACGCGGATGCTGGCCACATGCCATCACGCCGCGATGAAAATCATAACCGACCAGTTGTTTCAGCAGCGTCTGTTCGACGACAAAGATCTCCGGTGGCGAAGGCTGCGACGCGGCTAGCTGCGCCAACTCCTCGTCGTAGCCCGTTTTCATTAAAATTGAGTGACATCGATGTCGGCTCCTCAGCAACCGCTCGACGAGCAGCCGACCTTCTGCAATAAACCGTGTTCCCTCCTTCGTTGGATCCCGCGAGCGTATATTGCGATAGGGCTCCAGGCGTGGGTCATCTATTGATCGAATTAGCAAGTGAGGCAAGTGTGTTTGATCCTGAAGTGCGATTAAGGAATGTGACGCCCGAAGATCCGCAACAGCGACCCACGATTGGAATCCTCACTTCCGGTGGTGACTGCCCCGGCTTAAACGCGGTGATTCGCGGGGTCGTCAAAACGGGCATCACGCAAGGGTATCGAATAATTGGTTTTGAGGAAGGCTTCGAGGGCCTCATCGAGCCGGTCCGCTGCCGAATTCTCGATCATCGCAACACGGCGGGCATATTGATCCAAGGCGGCACGATCTTGGGCTCGACCAACCGCGGGCGATTTGCCTCACGTGTGGGCAAAGACGGCAGGCTGGAGCTGCCCCCGGAAATTATTGATGCGGTTCGACAGACTTTCTCTCGCTATGATTTGGCGGGCCTAATCTGCGTCGGCGGTGATGGCTCGCTCTCAACTGCCCAACAATTTCACGAAGCGGGTTTGCCGGTCGTCGGTGTCCCCAAAACGATCGATAACGACCTCGACTGCACCGCTTACACGTTCGGTTTCGACAGCGCCGTGGCATGCGCGTCGGACGCCCTGGATCGGTTACACACGACCGCCGCCAGTCACGGACGTGTGATGGTG
>CAZHTX010000050.1:11651-19222 GCA_964535475.1 uncultured Pirellulaceae bacterium | reverse complement strand
GGGACAAGCCCGGCGGAAATCGACGGCGAAGCCATCCGCTGCAAAACCGACCGGCTGAAGCCGGGACACCAACGCCAAACCGACCGGCTGAAGCCGGGACACCAACGCCATACCGACCGGCTGAAGCCGGGACACCAACGTCATGGAGATTACAAGCTCATTGCCCACTGAACGCCAGTGCATGTTGGTTTCCAGGCAACCGCTTCTTCTCTTGCTTCTTGGCACGCGCTCGTCGTAAGCTCGTCGGGCCGATGTTTTCGCTCTAGTCGACAAGCAGATTTTAGATCGCTCAGCATGGATGCCAACGCGGATGGATGCCTCTCATTATGTCACTTGCCTATGGCCCGGCTTACCGGAACTGTGGTTTCGTGGACGGTGGAGCGGACTGCCCGCAGCACTCCTGTTTGCCGCTTCCCTAAACTTCCTACTGGTCGCTCGCTGGATCTACCCCGAATGGTTGATCCCTTCGCTGGTCCGTATCGCTTGCTGGGTGGCCGTGGGGGTTTGGGTGATGTGCGTCATCCGTCAGTTAGGTCGGTTACCTGGGTTGCTGGAACCTCGGTTAACAAACGACGCTGCCGATACGTTTCCGGCAGCTCGTGACCTCTACCTGCGAGGCGATTTGGTCGAAGCAGAAGCCAACTTGGCACAATGCCTGGAAATTGACTCCAGAGACTGCCAAGCCTTGTTGCTACTGGCAGCAATCTATCGCCAAACGGGCCGTTTTCAGGCCGCGAAACAGACGAATCAAATGCTGAGCAAGCTAGAAACAGCCGATGGTTGGTGGCTGGAATGTCAAACGGAACGAGAAAAATTACAGCGTGCCGAAGAGGCGCAAGTTGCAGGAGATAGTGACACTGAAAGTTCAGCAGCAGGCGAAGATCCAACGGAAAACGTCGATAATCCAGCCGATCAGCACCAACAAGCAGCGGCCGCCCAACAGGCTGACATAAAACAGCAGTGAAAATAGGGCAAATAGGATAGCTGCACAAGACAAGCAATCGGCCGCCAGGAGAAGCTAGGCAAGGTTTTCCGCTCACACCACGATCCTCCTATCCCCGATAAGTGTCTTAGTCGCTAAGATCGGTAGGCAGCATGCTAGAAGAAGCGAGTTACGCGGGTTGCATGACGAGAAAACTGCTAAACATTTGGCCTTGCGCGCCTCAGCGGCGTAGAGTTTGCGTAAGAGTAGTAGTGGCATAAAGATAGATTGCCAGACCGCCAACCTGGCAGTCACGTTGCCAACGAAATAGCTGTCGCCGCAAGAGGCGGTGGGCATTGGCGGATAATAATTCGAGATTAAAGCAATGGGGTCATCCCCACTGGAACTGACACTCAGGGGTCGCGAGATATGTACGAGCGCTTTACTGATCGCGCACGCAAAGTAATGCAGCTGGCCAACCAAGAGGCTCAGCGATTTAACCACGAATACATCGGTACCGAGCACATTTTGCTGGGACTGGTAAAAGAGGGGAGTGGCGTTGCCGCCAATGTCCTCAAGAATCTCGACGTCGATTTGCGGAAAATTCGGCTTGAAGTCGAAAAATTGGTGCAAAGCGGCCCCGAGATGGTGACTGTTGGCAAATTGCCACAGACACCGCGTGCCAAAAAAGTCATCGAGTACTCGATGGAGGAAGCTCGCAATTTGAACCACAATTACGTGGGCACCGAGCACATTCTGTTGGGTCTGTTGCGGGAACAAGAAGGGGTCGCCGCTCAGGTCTTGATGAACCTCGGCCTGAAACTCGAGGACGTTCGCGAGGAGGTCCTGAACCTGCTTGGCCACGGGCTCGAAGGAGCTGAAGTCAGCGAACGGGGTGGACGCAGCGGCGAAGCCGAGGCTGCCAGCGGCGGAAAAGCTGGTAAGAGCAAGACACCCGCTCTCGATTCGTTCGGTCGCGATTTGACCGAGCTGGCCAAGAAAGGTCAGCTCGATCCGGTCATCGGTCGTCAACGCGAAATTGAACGAGCGATTCAAATTCTCTGCCGGCGGACCAAGAACAACCCAGTCCTGCTGGGCGAAGCGGGCGTGGGTAAAACGGCCATCGTCGAAGGCTTTGCGCAACGCGTCATCGCGGGTGAAGTTCCGGAAATCTTGGCTGAAAAGCGCATCGTCGTACTCGATTTGGCAATGATGGTTGCTGGTACAAAGTACCGCGGGCAATTCGAGGAACGGATTAAGGCGGTGATGACCGAAGTCCGTCGCGCCAAGAATACGATCTTGTTCATCGACGAACTGCATACCCTGGTCGGCGCAGGTGGGGCTGAAGGTGCAATCGATGCAGCCAACGTCCTGAAACCGGCATTGGCTCGTGGCGAAATTCAGTGCATCGGCGCCACCACGCTGGACGAGTATCGCAAGTACATCGAGAAGGACAACGCGCTGGCTCGACGGTTCCAAGAGATCATCATCGAGCCCACCAGCAAAGATGAGACGATCGAGATCCTCAAGGGATTGCGAGAACGGTACGAAGAACACCACCGGGTGCAGATCACCGACGATGCGGTGGTTGCCGCAGTCGAAATGAGCGAGCGGTACATCACCGCGAGGTGCTTGCCAGACAAGGCTATCGACGTGATCGACGAGGCGGGAGCACGCATCCGGCTTCGCACCATGAGCCGTCCACCAGATTTGAAAGAAATCGACGTCGAAGTTGAACAGCTCAACAAAGACAAGGAAGACGCCGTCGCGAATCAAGACTTTGAGAAAGCCGCCAACCTCCGCGATCAAGCGGAGAAGTTACGGAAGAAGAAAGACGAGATCACACGACAATGGCGTGAGAAGAGCCAACAAACCGATGGCGTCGTCGACGAAGAAGTGATTGCCGAAGTCGTCAGCAAGATGACCGGCATCCCGCTGACTCGACTCTCCACCGAAGACTCGTTGCGTTTGATGAAAATGGAAGGCGAACTGCACAAGCGGGTTGTCAGCCAGAGCGCGGCGGTCACGGCGGTTGCCAAAGCGGTTCGCCGCAGTCGCAGTGGACTGAAAGATCCAAAGCGGCCAACCGGTTGCTTTATCTTCGCCGGACCAACCGGTGTCGGTAAAACATTGCTGGCAAAGGCCTTGGCGGAATTCCTGTTTGGCGATTCTGACGCGCTGATCCATATCGACATGAGCGAGTATATGGAAAAGCACAACGTCAGCCGGCTGATCGGAGCCCCTCCCGGCTATGTCGGCTACGAAGAAGGTGGTCAGTTGACCGAAAAAATTCGCCGGCGCCCCTACTCGGTAGTGCTGCTCGACGAAATCGAGAAAGCTCACCCTGATGTCTTCAACATGTTGTTGCAAGTGATGGAAGAAGGGCGTTTGACCGATCAATTCGGTCGCAACATCGACTTCCGCAACACGCTGTTGATCATGACCACCAACGCTGGTGCCGAAGCGCTCAAGAACGAATCGGCGTTTGGTTTCCAAAAGCCAGACGGCGACGCCAGTTACGATTCGATGAAGGCTCGCGTGATGGATCAAATTGAACGCGTGTTCCGTCCCGAGTTCCTCAACCGGCTCGACGACACCATCATCTTCCGACACCTGCGTAAAGAAGATCTCAAGACCGTCATTGACTTTGAATTGGCCAAAGTTCGCGAGCGACTATTCGATCGCGGCTACGTGCTGGAGCTGACTGATGACGCGAAGGACTTCTTGATCAACAAGGGCAGTAACCTCGATTACGGGGCACGCCCCTTGCGTCGAGCGATCGAGCAACGGGTCGAGGATCCGCTGAGCGAAGAATTGCTGCGTGGTGCTTTTGAAGGCATGAACACGATCGTCGTGGGAGCTGTCAAGAATGACGAAGACAAAGTCATTCGTTTGAACTTCCACGGAGAGAACCGCGAAGAAGTCAGTCCACCCGAACCGGTCGGCGCCTCGGCGACTGTGCAAAGTGGTGACAAATCTGCGGATGATGCTGGCGACGAGTAAGACTCGCTCGCTAGTCGGGTTCGCGTAATTTCGATCAAAACCGTTCGGCCTGTTGCCAGGCCGAACGGTTTTTTTGTGCGCCTTGCCCGGTCCACTTTTTGTGTGCACTGCCAAGGCACCGCCGAGGGGAGCAACTGGAAACTGGCCAATGGGGGACGACCAGCACCCTGATTTGCAAAACTTGAATAATTCTTTGCCGCGCCGCAAAATCATCTTATGCAGCCAAGACTTCCGGACCGATAAAGATAACTGAGGCACTCCGCCTCGATGACGGTGGTTCCCAAGTTACCGATGGTTAGACATGGCGACTCCGGCGATAACGAACGCTCAAGCGCGGATGCTGGAAGGCCAGCGGATGTCGCCGCTTCGACAGTGGGTAACTGACTGGGGAACGATCGTCATCGATGCCCTGGTAACTGTCGGGGACATGGCCTTGTTCGGCTGGCGAATGTGCGTTTGGATGTTTACCCGCAGGCCCCCCAAGGGGACGCTGCTGCCGAACTTTTACCAAGTCGGCGTGTTAAGCCTGCCGGTGGTCGCCTTGACCGGAACGTTCATCGGCATGGTGCTGGCAGTGCAGAGCTACTACCAGTTTGCTTCGATTGGACTAGAAGAACAATTAGGCGCGGTGATCAATTCGTCGCTGGTGCGGGAACTGGGCCCAGTCTTGGCCGCCACGATGTTGGCGGGCCGCGTGGGTAGCGCGATGGCAGCCGTATTAGGAACGATGCGAGTCACCGAACAGATCGACGCTTTGGAAACGATGGGAGCCGATCCGATTCACTATCTGGTCGTGCCTCGCTTTCTCGCTTGCATTCTCCTCATCCCGGCCTTGACGGTGATGGCAGATTTCATGGGCATTGTGGGAGGCTATTTTTACAGCGTGATTGTGTTGGGAATTGACCACGCTGCCTACCAAAATAACAGCCGTGACTTTGTCAGCGGATTTGATTTCTTCAGCGGGATTTTTAAGAGCGTATTCTTTGGTGCCGTGATTGCCTTGGTTAGCTGTTACCGTGGCTTCCATTGCCAACCGGGAGCGGAAGGGGTGGGACGGGCAGCAACGGCGGCTTTCGTTTATTCGTTCGTGATGATTTTGGCAATCGACTTACTATTGAATATCCTACTGGACGCTTTTTACGTCGCCATTTGGGAACAGAACGCATCCATCCTGGGTGCCGCGTTCCTTCCCGACCCAACATCGCTGGTCAGTCGTTGAGTCGCATGATGTCAGAACCCGAACCGACCACGAATCGAACTGACGACGTGTCGACCAGCGACCAAAGCCAACCCACTGGCCAACCCGCAGTTGAAACGACTGATCTTGTGACTGCGGCAGCGGTCACTGTGCAGCTTGCCGGGCATACAATCCTCCGCGATATTTCGCTGCGCATTCCACGGGGGCAGACGCTGGCGATTATTGGCGAGAGTGGTTGCGGCAAGACGGTGCTCATGAAAACTTTGGTGGGACTCATTCGCCCGACCAGCGGAAGAGTGGAGTTTGCGGGGGCCGATTTGGCTTCGCTTGAATTCAAAGCGCTCACCGAAGCTCGTCGCCGTATTGGCTTTGTCTTTCAGAACGCGGCCCTCTTTGACAGCATGACGATCTTTCAAAACGTGGCCTTTCCGTTGCGGCAACACGAACAGTTGGAGCCGCAAGAAGTCCATCGCCAAGTGATGGAGCGGCTGGCCGAGGTTGGCTTGCCGGAAGAAGTTGCCAGCAAACGGCCTGAGGAAATATCGGGTGGGATGCGAAAGCGGGTGGGATTAGCACGGGCGTTAATTCTCAAGCCCGAGTTGGTCCTCTACGACGAACCCACAACCGGACTCGATCCGATCATGAGCGACGTGATCAATGAACTGATGCTGTCGACTCGTCGCAAGTACCCGGTCACCAGCATTATTGTCACGCACGATATGCGCACGGCCCGAAAAGTTGCTGATCGCGTGTTGATGCTATTCCCGAGAAGACGTTTAAAGGACGAACAATCCCAAGTTCTATTTGATGGCCCGCCCAGCCAGTTGGAACATGCGGAAGACCGTCGCGTGCGGCAATTCGTGCGCGGCGAAGCGGGTGAGCGGCTGATGGAAATGCGTGAGTCGGCAGATGTTCGCTTAAGTGATTAGGCGTTTCATAACTCAACAATTGGTTTCAGATTCATGGACGAGAATCGTTTGCGCTTCGGCGTCGGCGTGCTGGTGGTTGCCTCCTTGGGAATCGCCGTCATCCTCACTTTCTTTTTCGGTGCCTATCCGAATTTGTTTGCCAGTCGCTATACGGTGCGAGTACGCTTTCCCGCCGCTCCCGGAGTCAGCAATGAAACACCCGTGCTGAAGAATGGCGTGCGAATTGGCCGAGTCACGCATATTGAATTGCTCAATCCGCTCAGGGACGACGGTGCTGAGGGGGTTGAGATCGACATGCAAATCGATGACCAATATCCCTTATTTGGATCAGAGATTCCGCGGATCACCAGCGGCTCCTTAATCACCGGCGCGGCGCAAATCGAATTCGTCTCGGCTTCTCCCGGCAAGCTGCTGCAGTTATACGATGGTCAAGCAGAGACACCGGCCGACGGACAACTCGATGCGGCGGAAACTGAGTTAGCCAAACAAGCACTGCAAAAAGGCGAGGTCTTAATTTCATATGGCGAGGTTGCCAAAGATCCATATGAAGTGCTCGACATGGTCGGCAATCTAGAATCGGATGTTCGCCAAACACTGGTCGCGATCCAACAAGCGGGCGTCTCGGTACAAGCGGCCAGTCAATCGGTTGACAGTCTTGCCGGTCAAGTCGAAACGTTCGTTGCTGACGACGGTGAGGAAGGCGACCTTCAAAAGCTAACCCAACGGGCCGATCGGGTGTTGCAAGAATTTGACGCCGCCGTGAAAGACATTCGTCAAGTGATCGGCGACCCAGAATTACTGGGCGGCTTGAGGCTATCAATGGAACGCTTGCCACGCGTTTTGGAGAGCGCCGAAGGGACGTTCAACAGCGCGCGACGAACGCTGGAAGAATTCGAAGGCATCGGTGGCTCGGCAAAGCGAACCGTGGAAGCGGCCGAACGGACAGCGACCAGCATCGCCCTGCTCGCCGAGCCGCTCGGTGAGGGTGGCGCGGACTTGATCGCCTCGCTGCAACGAACGCTCGACAATGTCGACCGGGCAGTTGTCGAGTTCGGCACCTTTGGCCAGCGTATCAATCAGGGCGAGGGCACGATCAGCATGCTGCTGGAAGATGACGAACTGTATTGGCAATTCAAGCGGATTGCCGAGAACGTGGAAAGGACCACGGTCCGCGTCCAACCGATCATCAGCGACATCCGCGTCTTCACCGACAAAGTCGCTCGTGATCCGGGAGTCATCGGCGTTCGCGGCGCGCTGACCCGTCGGCCCCAAGGCTTGGGACTGAAATAGCCAATTTGCCGGGAGCGATTGTGAAACGATATCCCAAACGGGAACCGTGGCTGGCAAGCACTGTCAGCGGTTTTGGCGCTAGCCACCGATCCTTGCACGCGGAATCATTCGGCTCAAAACGGGAACCGTGGCTAGCGCCAAAACGGCTAACGGGACCGTAACGATTAAGGCAAAGCGGAATCATTCGGCTCAAAACGGGAACCGTGGCTAGCGCCAAAACGGCTAACGG
>CAZHTX010000050.1:0-11551 GCA_964535475.1 uncultured Pirellulaceae bacterium | reverse complement strand
GGGAACCGTGGCTAGCGCCAAAACGGCTAACGGGACCGTAACGATTAAGGCAAAGGAACCCCGCCCGGGGGCAGAAAATTAGGCGTCGCGGGAGGCAGTTGGGCTGGCGGCGGCTGAAGTGGCACTCCTGCCGGCGGAGCGACACCAACGTTGGTCACGGGCGCGACGCCCTGCCGCGACTGATTTCGCAAAGACTCGGCGCGGGTCAAAATGGTATCCACGGGAGCCAACTCTTGGGGAACCAATTCGATATCAATGATCCGCTCGTCGCGAATCTCGAATGGCCACAGCGTCTCGACGATAAAATCCAACGGCGGCAGCTCGTACCAAGGTGGCCGCAACTGCCTGCGAATGGTTTCAGTCCGATAACCATCCAATTCCACGCGAAAATCTCGCGTGCCGTAATAAGTAAATGAAGAAGCGGCCGGTGAGGTCCCGATGACTTGATTATCAACGCTGACCAACGCACCGGGAGGATTGGTGCGAACCAACAAGCGGCGACGCACGCATCCGGTACAGGGCAGCGTAAGCAGGAAAATGGCCAGCAACTGGCGGATTCGTTGTTGCGAAACTTTCATAACGGTTCAGTAGCAAACGGGTATTTCCCCTGTCGAGACGAATTCCAGCCAGCAAATCATCAGGAATCCTCTGAACCTGCCGGAGTCATCTATATTGCCAGCTCTCGGGTAAATACAATGGGCGGCTGGCCTGTTTTCCGATTTCCGCATTCATAGCGCCAAGAGACCTATCTGGCATGTCCGCAAACGACGCAGCCGCCGACGACCCAGCGCCCGCTTCCGTGGTCGATTATGCGGTTTTGTCCGATGTCGGCATGCGTCGTGCGAATAACCAAGACGCCGCCACCGCACTACCGGCCGGCTCGATGGAGAGTTATCGCTCGCGTGGTCATCTGTTTGTCGTCGCCGACGGCATGGGGGCCCACGCCGCTGGAGAACTGGCCAGCCGCATGGCAGTGGACAAAATCCCACATCAATATTTAAAGCGGAGTTCCGTGGGAGCCGCCGAAGCGTTGCGGCAAGCGGTCGAAGAGGCCAACCACGAGATCCACACCCGAGGGCAACGCAACCCCGAGTTCCACAACATGGGAACTACCGCCAGCGCCCTGGCGTTGCTTCCCGACGGAGCCATCATCGCCCACGTGGGAGATAGCCGCGTCTATCGATTGCGGGGCAAGTACTTTGAGCAGCTGACGTTTGACCACAGCCTGGTGTGGGAAATGCAAGCTTCAGGGCAAGTCCATCCGGACAGCGTGCTAAGCCAAAATATTCCCAAAAACGTGATCACCCGCTCACTCGGCCCCAACGCCGACGTCCGCATCGACCTGGAAGGGCCTTGGCCGATCCAAAAAGGAGATCGCTACCTGTTATGCAGCGATGGCTTGACAGGCCAAGTCGAGGACGACGAAATCGGCGCGCTGCTCAGTTGTCTGCCACCGCACCGAGCAGTCCGCGTGCTGATCGACTTAGCCAATTTGCGAGGTGGCCCCGATAATATCACGGTAATTGCCGTGCACGTCATCGAAGACCCCAAATTTTCAGTCAGCGAAGAGGCGCCAGTGCAGCGTCGCCCGCGTAAATTACCCCCTGATCCACTGCTGGCTACAACAGCTGCTTGCGTCCTGGGTACCCTCCTCTTGCTGCTGGTCGA
The DNA here is from genome assembly GCA_964535475.1 of uncultured Pirellulaceae bacterium. Classification (GTDB taxonomy): domain Bacteria; phylum Planctomycetota; class Planctomycetia; order Pirellulales; family Pirellulaceae; genus Laterigemmans. The sequence continues at coordinate 9,883 of CAZHTX010000050.1, read as the reverse complement.
TCAGCGTGGTCCGGCTGCGGTGACTGCGGTGCTGAGCCTAATCGCAATCGGTTTTACGCTGTACAGCTGGTTCAATCCCAGCGAGCGGCAAACGAAGGAACGCGAGGCCACTGGGCACCGGACAACCAGCCCCTATCGTCGCTACCCCATCCGTCCCGACGATCAATTAATCGGTCGCTTAGCGGGGACCGTGCAAGCACTCCGCGATGCCGCGGTGGAAAAAGGCTGGAATCTGGACTGGACGCATGTCGATAAGTTACAAGCCGAAGCGATGCAGGAGCAGCAGGCTAAGCGGCTTGAAAAATCGGTCACAATGCTTAGCGAAGCGATTATCGAAACGATGCAGCAACTGCGGGACCAGCATAATCGCCAAGCTGGTGAGTCGACGCTGGACCTCTAAAGTGCGAAGTGCGTCTCCAATGCTTCGAGGCTAGCTGATTTTTTCTGTCTAGGCTTCAAGCCCGTCCAATTGGTATGGTCTCGACATGCCCACACGGCTCACCCGCTATATATTGCTGGAAATCACCAAGATTTTCAGCGTGTCGCTGTTCGTCCTGACGATGCTGATTTTGCTGATCGGCGTCGGACGCGAACTGCTGCGCGAGGGACTCGGGCTGATGGCGATCGCCAGTTTACTGCCTTACGTCCTGCCGATGAGTCTCCAGTTTGCCTTGCCGGCCACGACGCTGTTCAGCGTCTGCTGTGTTTACGGACGGATGTCGGCGGATGGAGAAATATCGACCATCAAAGCTTCCGGAATTTCTCCCCTGCGAATCATGCAGCCGGCGATTCTATTTGCTCTGCTGTTGAGCCCCTTGGCCGTTTACTTAAATGATGTCGCCGTCTCTTGGGGCCGCCCGGGAGCCAAGCGAGTGATGATGCATTCGCTCGAAGATGTGGTCTATCGCATGCTTCGTGCCCAGCGATCCTACAGTTCCCCGAAGGGCTTTTCGATCCATGTGCAAGATGTCGACGGACAACGCCTGCTCTATCCGACCGTCACGATGCATACGCGAGGCTCCAAAGAGCCGATTACGATGACAGCCCGCGAGGCCCGCATTTCGTTGAATCCGGAAGACGAAACGCTCATGCTGCATGTCATCGATAGCCGCGTGGAAATCGGCGAGAACTCATTCCAGTCGCCCCATGAAGCCCATCCGATACCGTTGGACATGGTGGTCCGCAAGGGCAGTGTCAGCAGCTCGAGCCCCAGCGAATTAGCGCTCCGCGTGATCGGTCCCGAAGCGATTCGTCAACAACGTGACGTGGAAGCCAATCGCCAACGGCTAGCCGCACAGACCGGTTTTTCGTTGATCTCAGCCCGCTGGTCAGAGCTAGCAGGGCCGCGTGGCAGCGAACTGCAGTCGGCAATCAGCGGGGGTGAACATCGGCTCACTCGCTTGCAAACCGAACCGTGGCGACGTTGGGCGGGAGGTTTCAGTTGTTTCTTTTTCGTGCTGGTCGGCGTACCCCTGGCAATTCGCTTGAAAAGCGCCGATTACTGGACCACCTTTGGCCTCTGCTTTGTGCCCATCCTGCTGATCTATTATCCGCTCCTACAGTTTGGGCTCGACAGCGCCAAAGATGGCTCCCTGCCCCCCTACTCCGTCTGGCTGGGCAATTCTTTGCTCGGGCTGATCGGTGCCTACTTAACCAAACACATTTATCGCTACTAGACGACGTCGCCTCCCAGCACTTCTCCCACGCTTACGCCTGCCTGATCTCCTCAGCAGCCGAATTTTCCTCAGCAGCCGAATTTTCCTCAGCAGCGGGCGTTTCCCCAGCAGCGGGCATTTCCTCAGCAGCCGGTGTGTCCTCAGCAGCCTGATCGCGGAGCGCGTTGGCAGCCTTACGGGCCGCACGCTTGGCGACTTGAGCGGCGGCAAGCTCCTCCATCGTATAAATCACATCAGGACAGGTTTTGCCAAACTGCTGTTCATACAGCATCTCAATAAACTGCGGCAAAGGCCGCTTCCACGGTTGATCCTTACAATCCGCGTACGCAGGAAATTTTTTTGGACTTAACCCCAGTTCCCGGGCCATCTGCACCTGTGCGTGAGTCAACTGGTATCGCTTGCGAACATCGATCCAAGGAAGGAACTTGTGGGGAATCCGATTTTTCTTAGCCATCAATCAATGCCTGCACGACATACGCAAATAGGGGGAGCGAGCGAATCATTACGCGCGGATCGCATCAACCGAGCGGACGGGACGCGTGTCAGGTCCAAGTTGAGAAGCCACGTTCAATGATTGTAGCATCGTGTTATAAACATCCAGCCCCTCAGCGTTGACATCCAAAATTTCTCCAGTCTTCAAGCATCCGTTACCGCTGGTTACTGCGTGAAACACCCCGGAAAGCTCTCGTTTAACATCATTGTGCCGCCCATCCCCCGACTCGGTTGAGATCGTGATCAGCGAATTTTCCAAAATGGTTTTGCCGTTGGCCTCGATCGACTCTTGGCCATCGAGCCGTTGCAGAAAGTAAGCCACTTCGCGCATTTTCATGTGAGCATGTGCACGAAGCTGTTCATTTTTCTTATTTTCGTTGAATGCGTGCCACCACTCGTGACTACATGCGTTCGCACCGGTGGAGTTACGCTGAGCCGCGTCATCGAATTCAAATCGGGTTTGTCCCTCATACTCGTACCGTCCCTTGAGGCGAATGCGTTCCCCGGCGGCCAAGAAGGTCAACGAACCAAACCGAGCGCGATCGCACTGGATGGCCAGTGCGTAGAGTTCCGCCAGCAACCGCCACTCGGAGGTCAATTCCTCCAGGGTGATATCGATGCCTTCGCCACCGGGATCGGCCTGCTCACCATGAAGTAAGTTGGACTTGCCGGGCTCTGACGTGCTGCGGCAACGCTCCGAAATCACTTTCTGTATTTCAAAAGCTCGCTGCTCGTATTCACGAATGCGATCTAAGTGATCTGCTAGCCGAGCTTTGGAAGTTGCACCCAGGGGAGATCGCTGGCCGCTGTAAAATTGGGTTTGCTGGGCGACCGAATCGAGGACGCTGCGATTTAATTTTTGCAAACGCGGGTCGGCGGCTTGCTCCGTTTCCGCCGTCGCGCCAAAGATCCGCTGAAACAACGCTTGGGGACTTTCTTGCATCTTCCCCGCCGCTGTTCCATCAGGGTTAAAACTATGGACATAACGTACGGGGCGATCGTTGCGACGAAAATAAGTCCCGGCAACCAACGTGGGAACCATCCCAGCCGGCAAGCCTTCGGGATAATGAAACTGGCGAACCAGTTGGTCGAGCGATGCTCCGCCGGCCCGCGCCGTACCGTTTGGTGGGGCTGCGGTAAAGGCAGCCGCCGAACCATCGTAGTGAGCATTGATTCCCGCTTCATCCGCCCGCACGTGGTCAACATTCCGCATTACCAGTAGTTTGTCTTTCAGCGGCTTGAGCGGCTCCAAAACACCATCATAACCTTCGGCTTGCAATGGCGAAGGAATTCCCAAACCAAAGAAGACATTAAAAGCTCGCACCGGCACTACCGCCGCGGGCGTTGCCACAGCGGGTGTCGCCAACATTTCTTCCAGCAGTGGCAGACCAATTGCGACAGTTCCCAGACCTCGCAGCACCGTACGACGCCCTAGACGTTTTTGCTTATTCATTGCTTCGATTCCTGTTTTGCACGAGATCACTCAGCATCAATTCTGTCATCACGGCTTGATAAGTCCCACCAGCTTGCTGCGCGGCGGTGTGAATGGATTGGACTTGAGACATATCGGCGGGTGTCAAAGGACGTCCCAGCGCGTATTGAATTAGCTTGCGCGTGATCGCCAAGTGAACGCGATCACTGGCCGCCAAAAGATCAAAAAATTCGGCTGCCGTCGCATACTTCAATGATTCTGGCACACCCGGAATGCGAATCTCACCATCCTCACGCAGTGGGTTACCATGCTCGTCGATTTCGCGATAACGCCCGATACCATCATACTTTTCCAGAGCAAAAGCCAACGGTTCGAATCGCACGTGACAGCCGGCACAGGAAGGATTTGCCAAGCGGACTTCAGCCAACCCACGCATCGACATACCTGGCTCCGTTGGTACCGGCGTGGTATCGACGCAAGGGGGCGGACTGCCAACGCGACTTGACAATAGGTCATGTAGGACAAACAGTCCGCGAGTAACCATCGAAGCCTCATCACCACCAATCGTCAACACACTTCCCTGCGTCAACAGCCCGCCGCGGGTGGGATTATTGGTCAAATCATAGCGTGTCATGCCGGCGCCTCGCATGTCGACCTCAGCCGGCGTGAGCGCACGATTATAAATTGCCAGCAGGTGATAGGTTCCTCGCCAGGGTCGATCCTTGCTGGTTTCGTTCGCCAAACTTAACCCGTATTGCTCATCCCAATTCGCCAGCTCCGCACCGACCTGCGACTCGGCCTGCTGTTGCCCATCGACGAACAGGCGAACTTGTCCTGCAGCATCTTTCGTATACACGACGTGCGTTAATTTGGTTGCCAGCGAATCGTTGAAACCGGGCAGGCTGGGCATGCCGTTGTTGTCAGTCTTAGCCGCTCGCAGACGAACATCAAAGCGACCAGCATCTTGTCCTAATGTAAGATTGCGTTGGGAGGCTCCAGCGGAAATTGTGACGATTCGGGCGGGTCCCGTTTGACGCGTATCGGCCGGCGTGAGCCAAGCCTCAATTGTTAATTCCGAAGATTCCTTGATCGCGCGCATTAAACGTCGCGGCGGGGTGGCCGTGGTAATCAACGTCGCATCCTGCACCGCCAGTCCGCTGCTGCCCCAGATCACAGCCTGTGGATTCTCAATCTCCAAATCCAATGGTTCACCAACACCGGCTTGATCACGCACCACGCTGCCCGCTTGTTCATCAAATCGATAGAGGGCTTGCAACCCAGACTGCTTCGCCGCCGTAGCTTGATCAGACTGGGACGGTTGCATCACCCGCTGCCAGCTGGCCCGCACGACCAACTCGGTGAGCGGATCATCGGCGATGCCCGCGCCGGCGACAAAATTTTGATTGACTTGCGATTTCGATAGCGCGCGATCGTAAATCGCCGCCAGATGCAGCGTCCCCAACCAGGGGCGATTGAGTGACAATTCATTGCCCAACGCCAAACGAAAACTATCTTGCCAAGTGGACAGTTCGCCCTCGATCCGAACCTGTCCGACCTGCTGGCCGTCAACGTAAAGCAGCGCTTTGCCGTCGGAGTCACGCGTGTAGACAACGTGGCTGGCACGCATCGCTACGATGCCGGCGGTGCTACTCAATGACGGTTCACCATTGCCGCTGGTCTGCGTTGTTCGCAAACGAACGTTAAACCGATCAGCATCTTGACCAAGGGTAACATTACGAGCGCTGGTGCCGTTGGAAATCGTCATCATGCGGGCCGGCCCCGCTTGGCTGAGGTTGGCCGGAGTCACCCAAGCCTCCAAGCTCAATTCGCCCGACTGTTGGATCGCCTTGGATAAGCGTCGCGGGAGTTGTTCACCGGCAATAATGGTCGACGCATTTATGGTCAGGCCATCCGCTCGCCATGTAACCGCCCCTGGATCGGCGATCCTCAAATCACATGCTTCGCCACTAGCCGAAAGATCTCGCACCATGTTCCCGCGACCTTCGGCAAAAGTATATAAGACTTGCAGTCCCTCGCGGACGCGGCTGGCGGAAACTACCTGCTTAGCATCAAGCCCGTCAGCATTTTGTTGCTGGGCATCATCTAGTTCCGCCGCTGCCGACTCGAGCAAACCATAATGGTAAGCGAGCTGGGGAGTGGCGTAGGTAAACGGCGCGTTGAGCAGCTCGGCCAGCGGTCGCTGTTGGTCCCACACGAGTTCGGAGAAAAAGGCCAACGTTTCGTTTTGCATATCCTCGGCCAGCTGTTCGTTCCATTGCGGAAAACGATCCGCTTGCGGCTGGAGTGAAGCGATGCGACCAAGATTAATCCATTGCCGAATAAAGCTGAGCGAACGTTCAACGGCAGCCGGCTCCGCCAACATGCGTTCGACCTGCATCCGCACTTGTTCACGGTCAGTCAATTCGCCCGCTGCGGCCGCCTCCAGCAGCGTTTGGTCGGGCGGGCCGCCCCATAGCATATAACTTAGCCGCGAAGCCAATTCATAAGCATCGACGGGCTGAGAGGTATCCCCTGCATGCTGCTGTTCGATGCGGTAAATGAACCGGGGTGATTGCAACATGGCCTGCAATAAGAAACGCACCGCCTCATCATAGTCGCCGCCCGCTTCGGCGACGGTCGTGGTCAGCGACAACAAGGCTGCGACTTCGGCGTCTCGCAGCGGGCCGCGAAACATCCACTTACCCATCCGTTCAATCAAGTCTCGCAGGCAAACTTGGTCGAGCGACCGACAGTCAGAAAAACGTGCCGCGAAAGCGGAAGTATCGAGCCGCGCTACAATCGTTTTGGCCAGCCGGGAATAAGCCTGAACATGTTGCAAATCGACCGCCATGTTATAGGCCGTGTTGCTGAATCCATCGGCCCGCTGATCGGCAGGCAACAGACGTTTCGCTTCGACAGCAATATCGACCCCGACCGCCGTCCGCACCGTCTCGATATACTCTTTAACAGTCAGACGCTGCAGCCACGCGTTGCCGCCGCGATCTTGCTGGAGGTAAATTTCCGGATCGATGCGAGCCACTGACCAATTCGCGCCGGCGTCAATCCAACGCCGCAACGCCGTTTTTTCTTGCGCAGAGAGTGGCGGGCGATTCTGCGGCATCTCATCGGATTGCACATAATCCCATAGTGGACTGTCACTGCTGTTCCCCGCCACGATCACTGGACCACTTTCACCACCAGCCATGGCGGTCGATTTGCTTGACAAGTCAAGACCGCCGTCAGTTTGCGTTGTGTCGTGACACTCCATACAGTGGCGTGCGAACAATGGTGCAATTGACGTTTCAAAGAACGTGTTGCTGCCGAAATCACCATCTTGCGCCGCCGCAACTTGTTGGGCGTTCGCTGGTCTTGTGGTAACGACCAGCAAACTGATGGTTGCTGACGCAATCAGCAACCAGTTCATGAGCGAGCGATGCATGGCGGACGAGCGAAGTTGCATCATGGATGCGTCCGAGGTGGGAGAAGTCAAGCGGGCTGGGCTATTCGTCTGCTTGCATTCTAACAGTTTGGCTTAACAGTTTTGCGGCAAGTCGTCATTTTACCGAGGTTTTTGTCACTGCAGCGAGGTGACACGAGTGGGGGCCTGGGCCTGCGAGGGGGAGCACGAGTTTGGAAGCGGCGACTGCCGGCAGCCAATTTTTTTTTGCCTAATCGGCCTTTTCGGTTAAAGTCCCGATCGACTAGGATGTGCGAACCTTGCAATTTGCCGATTCAATACCACAGACAAGTCATTGGAGGACTTCACATGTCAACTCGTATACCTTTGAGCAAATCTGAAGAGCGTGCCCAATTGCAGCGACGTCGACTGGACCTCTCGATTGCCGAGATGGGCCTTTCGGTGCGAACCACCAACTGTTTGGAAGAGACCGGTATCTTTACGGTCCGCGACTTGCTCAACGCAACCCCGAAAAAATTGCTGGGTATTTCCAACTTCGGCGAAAAAACCCTCGAAGAAGTTTATGCTTCGCTGGAAGAGCTGGGATTTTACCGACCCGGCAAGCAGGCTCTCGCGACGGCTTGATCAATGAAGCCCTCACTTCCGCAGCGGATCAATTCAGAAATCGATTTGCCGCGCACAAGCTAGTGGTTTGTCAGAGTTCAGTTTTAGGGTTAGCCGTTTTGGCGCTAGCCACGGTTCATGCGACAAAACCGTGGCTAGCGCCAAAACGGCTCAAGAAGGCGACCCGAATTCTTAATCTTGACAAACCACGAGGCAGAGATGACAGGAAAATGACAGCAGGAAAATAAGGGAGATCTATCTTCCTGCTCAACACGCCTGAAGCAGTCGGTATATACAAGCGGAAATTAGGAACTGATCCCCGCGGGACGCGTTCAGTCGTTGCGACTTTGAGCGCGGCGCTCCGGCTAGTCGATATGAGCGGCGGCTAGTTGGCCGGTAATTCAATCGCGATAAGTTCGCCGCTGCTGGTCGTTTGCGTACGGCGGCAGAAGAGCGTTCCGTTGGCAAAGGCGGGAAGCGCTCGGTAGCTGCCGGCGGGCAGATCGAAAGTAGCGATTGGGCGATAGGCGTCCGCGGCAACTTCGATCAATTCCAGTTTGCCATCGACTTGTTGGGCCAACGCGCGGGTGCCGACGCCGATCAAATGGGCTGTGCCATAATCGGCTTTTTGCCAGAGGGGCTGGCCATCGCTCCAGCGGACGCAGACTAGCCCCGCGTCGCTGAAATCCTCGCGGCCGCTGATCGCCAGCAACAACTCGCCGACTCGCAGCGGCGTTGCGTATTGGCTGCTGACGGCCGACGCGTCGGGCCACAAATTGACAGGCGTTGATTTATTCAGATCGAGCTTGCGGCAGCCGATTCCGTAGGAAGCCGTCAGGAAAATCTGGCTGCCATCGACCAACGGTGTGGCGGCCACGACGGATGGGCCTCGTTTACCGAAATCGATCCGCCGCACCACTTGCCCGGTCAGCGGCTTGATCACCACTGTTTCCAGGCGCATGGGAGCCACCACGTGCTGGGCTCCCTGCAACATGATGGTGACGGGAGACGCGTAAGCCGCTTCGCTATCGAGTGCTTGCCAGCGGGTCTTGCCATCGGCCAAATTCAGTCCCACGAGACCCGCTTGGCTGCGACCGCCAACAGCCACGATGACTAAGTCGTCGACAACCAGTGGCGTGCTGCCGGCGCCAAAGTAGCCATCGGCCGCATCCAATTCGCTCCGCAATTGGCGACTCCAAAGCAACTTGCCGGAATCGGTGGCGAGCGCGTGTAGGTCACCGCCGGCTCCGTACACCAGCACTTGTTCGCCCGTGACCACTGGCACGCAGCGGGGGCCCGCGTCGGGATCGACGCCACCGCTGTAGATCGCCGGAAAAAACTGTTCCCACAGTTTCTTACCTGTCTCGGCCTGCAGACAAGAGAGCACTTCTTGCTTCCCCTGGCGATGCCACAGATAGACTTGTTCATCCTGCACGGCCACGCCCGCGTAGCCGGCGCCGCAAGGAAACCGCCAGCGGACTTGGGGATCGGCCGTCCAGGCTGCAACCTGCTCTCCGGCCGCCTGACCATCGCGATTGGGACCGAGAATCTGCGGCCAATCGCCTGCGGAAGCGTAACCAGCCAGCAGGGCGAGACCGATGAAGTGGGCCAATAATTGCTTCACGTGCGACCGCAGATCTTTTGCGAATGGGTATGCCACGACGAACCTGGAGATGAGAACCTGGAGATAGAACGAACAAAAACAACGAACGATGACCGCAAAGGTCAGTTATCGAGGACAGTTTAGGCGACCAGCAATGGACGCGCGACTAGCCTCATTGTATGACAAGGTAAGCAAACGCACCAAGCTCGCCGAGTTCAAGCTCGCCGATTCCTTTCGTCAATCCCATTGCCATCCGGTCCCAATGCCCCGCCTGCCACGCCCCTGGAGTAAGAAACGCGGTAGCCGTTTAGCCAACCGAGTGTTTTCAGGCATCATTGGCGAAGTGTTATTTTTCGGGGCCTTGATCCTATTGGGGTTATTTGCCTTGACGTTGGGTATCACCAGTCGTTTTGGTCAGGAAATTACGGTGCCGGCCGGTTTCGGTTTTTGGAGTCTATTGGTCACCGGTGGCGTGTTGCTGATCACGGGTGGAGGTGGCCTGGCGTATCGAATTTTGAGCGTGGGGGCGAGCAGTGAGCGGCGGGCGGCATTCGCCAAACGGACCAGCGGCTTGGAGTTTGCTGGGCGTCGCGACCGCCCGGCTGCCGCGCTGCCGAACGTGCCCAGGTTCCCGCGGAACCACTCCCACGCGTCCATGA
>CAZHTX010000049.1:0-19308 GCA_964535475.1 uncultured Pirellulaceae bacterium | reverse complement strand
GGACTCGACCGTCATCTTGCCTGAATCGATTTTTGACATGTCAAGAATGTCGTTAATGATCGTGAGTAGATGTTCTGAATTTGCTTTGATCGTGCGAATCGCATCCAGTGCTTGCTCTCGATCCGAGGTCAGCTCGCCGTCAACCTCCAATAGATCCGCGTAGCCCAAAATCGCTGTCATGGGAGTCCGGATTTCGTGACTCATGTTCGCCAGAAATTCACTCTTCGAAACATTTGCCGCTTCCGACTGGAGCTTCGCACTGTGCAACGATTCCTCATACAGTTTGCTTTCGGTGATATTCATCACGGTGCCAAACAGCCCGCGTATAACGTCGTCGGGATCGTAACGTGCTTGGCCTTGAGCTCGAATGTAGCGAACACCATTGGAAGAGTCGCGAGTCTCAAGCTCGATCGTATAAGCTGTCCCGGTCGCTAATGCACTCTGCACGGCCGCTTCTAGTCGTCGCTGGCTCTCCTCTGTGTAATAACTCGTCGCCGTTTTGAGATCGATTCTCGCATCGCTCTTGTCGACGCCGAAAATCGCATAAGTTTGATCCGACCACTCTATCACATCTTCCGCAGCATTCCATGACCAGTTGCCAATCTGGCCAAGTCGTTGGGCTTCGTTAAGGTTTTCAATGGCCAGCATTGATTTCGTGATATCCCAGTTCGCCCCATAAAGAAACTCTTTGCAATCCTTGTCTCGGTAAAGGCCGGCGGCGGCTCGCAAGTATTTGTGCTCTCCGGCAGGAGTTACAATGCGGAAGGTTGTGTCAAATTTTTTGCCACTCGTAAAGACTTCGTTGATTTCCGAGACGGCCCGATCTCGATCGTCCGGATGTAGACGATCCGCCCATGACTGGAATACAAGGTCGGAATCGGGCGGTATGCCGTAAAGTTCACACATGGTTTCGTCCCAGAAGAGACGCTCGGTGGAAGTATCGTACTCCCAGATTCCAACCCCTGAGCTGTACGTCGCAATTTCCAGTCGCTGAGCTAGCCTGCGAGCTTTTTGGTGAGCCGCCTCAATTTCACGCGCGTGTTCCTCGAGCGCGTTAGCCAACTGTGTTGTCGCATCGGTATGAAGATCATGGATGCGTGGAGTGCGCGAGCTTAGTTTAAGGCCTAGCCCAAGACCGAGGACAACAAGCACCCCCAGCGGGTAAGCGAACACGGTAGCGGCACGCGCGAGATCGCTCGGATAACCCCCGGGAGCAGGCGTCCGTTCCTCTGCTAGCACTTGATGGGATGACAGCTCCGCTGATTTTCGAGTGGAATCTTCATAAAAAGCCGTCCCGAACCACAATATGGAGAGCGCAATGCTGGCCGTCACAACGATCAATCCAGCGATGGGCAGCCATTTGCGAATCAAGTAATTGTTCTTCAACATTCGCGCCGAAGCGGATTGATGTCGATTTATCATCGTTCCCAGTCGCGTTTTCAAACCCAGACCGCACAAAAGAATCCCAAAGGCTAGCTTTGAATCACATTGGTGTTGATCGTTGGGGTCTGGAATTTTGCCATTTGCACATATTCGCACAAAAATACAACTGAGGCCCAACGTGGCGACAGCCCGAGCAATTGTCGTGTTGCCGATTGGCAAATGGTTCGTCTTATCGTTGGAAAAACGACTCGAAGAGATCGAAGCCTTCTACCGCGGAGTGCTGAATTGCTCATCACAAGCGGGTGGCACCAAATAGAACGATGGTAACGCCTGCGGAAAATAGGACGATTCCGCAAAGTAGGTTGTCTGTTCGGTAGTTTGAGGCTCGATCGGTTCCCGTTGTATCTCCTCGTCGGATTGTGTCGATGCGGAACGTTGGAATCGCTTACTTCAACACACCGAGAGACACTGCATGCAACGGTCTATCGCTTCTGAGCAGCAAGCCAGCGAACCGGCAGCCACACCTTTGAGGTCTCGCTCCTTGGGTACGGTCGGCATTTGGCGATTAACGTCGTTGCTGCATCGAGGCAGCTGGTGTGATCTGTACGCGGCTCAACCAGCCGACGCGGCAGGCAGTCCCCGCAGTGACTATGCCGTTAAACTAACCCGCCAAACGAGTCACGAGGATCCGGAAGCCGCTTTGCAGGTGCGGAACGAAGCTGCGGTGGCGGCAGTTGCCAAGCATCAGCATTTGATCCCCGTGCTCGATGGGCAAGTCGGTGGTAATCGGCCTTACATTGTGATGCCGCGAATCAATGGAACCACGCTGGAGGCGCTGATGCAGCGCTCGCCGCAACCGATTCCGGTGGCACTGTGGTGGATTCGTCAGTGCTCACAAGCGGTTGCCGTGTTGCATGCCGCCGGTTGGAGCCATGGCGATCTGAAGCCGGAAAACGTGTTGGTCGATTTGAGTGGTCACGTGACGATCGTCGATTTGGGGTTTGCGCAAAAGCTAGGCTCGGCCTATCAATCACGGGCTGCCGAGCAGGCTGAGTTTCGTGGAACTCCCGCCTATGCGGCCCCGGAACTGACCGATGGCTCGGCCAGCACCGTCACGGCGGCCAGCGATATTTTTTCAATCGGGTTAATGCTGCGAGCTTTACTGGCCGAGCGGGAGGATGCGTTTCCTCAATTGGTCGAGTTGTTGGAGCGGATGACTGCCGAGCAAGCGAGCGGGCGACCGACGGCGGGGCATTTGGCTGAGGAACTGTTGAAATTAGAAATCGACACGTTGCACCTTCACATCAGCCCCGGTCAACCTGACATTTTTGCCCGCCGGGATGCCGCTTAACAAAGGCGTTCGATAAGGCCTTCGACAAGACGCTCGATAGTTAACACCTAGCCGAGAACTTCAATAATGCCCGCGGCTAGCGCCGTCGGCTCAGGGTTCTCGGATAAATTCTTAGCAATGCCCGCGGCTAGCGCCGTCGGCTCAGGGTTTTCGGATAGCTTCTTAACCTGCTGCGGCACCGCGTTGCAGATCCGCAGCCCAGGCTTCGATCATGGTGGCCTGGTTGGCGAAGCGATCGACGTGGCGGACCAGTTCGAGACTGCGTTCCATGCGAAAGAGATCGCGTTGCACCTGTGCGTTCCGCAGTTGATTCGCTTCGGCCGCTGTTCTCAGGCGGCGGCGAAATACCTCCGCGGCCAGCGTGCCGACTTCGGAGAGACGGGCGCGACGCAGGGGAGCTTCCGTACCGGCAGCCTCGACGAACTGGGTCACCACGCGGGCGGTCGAAATCGCCTCGGGTGGCTGTTCGAGCAGATGTTTCGTAAATAGCTCGGTGAACTCGCGAAACTCGTCGGAAAGGAAAGCGATCGCGCGGCTCAGGTCGTCACCGACGGCGTCAAGGGCGGCCGAGATAGCAGCCGGTTCGAGCGCCAACTCGCCAGTTCGTCGCTGCAGAATCTGCTCGGCTTCGGCTCGCGTCGGCGAGGCGAAGCGAATAATTTGGCAGCGTGAGCGAATGGTCGGTAGTTGTCGCTGGGCGCTGGTTCCGATCAAAATAATCAAGGCGTGCGGCGGCGGTTCCTCAAGCGTTTTGAGCAACGAATTGGCACCTTCTTGATTGAGCACATCGCAGTCGTCAAGGATGGCGATGCGGCGACCACCGGCCATCGGTTTGAGCCGGATGTCATGACACAGGCCTTCCTGCATGCGGGCCTCGCGGCGACCGATCAGCAGTTTGACAGGGATCTCGGCCTTATCGTCAGGCTTGCTCACTTGCAAGATATCGGGATGGGTCCCGGCGGCCACTTGTATGCAGTGTGAGCAGACGCCGCAGGGAGCCAGTTCAGCGGCTGGCACACGTTCGCAAAGTAGCGACTTGGCCAAGTAGCGAGCGAAGGTTCGTTTGCCAATGTTGGGTGGACCTACGAACAGGAAACTACTCGTCAACCGACCGGTCGCGATCGCGTTGCGAAACCAGCCGCGCTGCTGTTCATAGCCGATCAGCTCGCCATTCATGACGTTTGCCGCTCCGTGTCGGGCTGATTAAACGTGTCGGGCTGATTAAACGTGTCGGGCATATTGAGCGTGGTGGCGACGATCGTCCAGATTTGCGCGGCGATCGCTTCGATGTCGGCTTCTGCGTCGATGATGGCATAGCTTCTGCCAGCCTTGGCGACCTGGTCAAGGAAGCCCTGCCGAACTGCTTCGAGATACTCAAGACCACGCGATTCCATCCGATCGGTGGGGCGACCTAAACGGGCGAGTGCGGTTGGTGCCGGCAAGTCCAACAGCAGCGTGAGGTCGGGGCGCACGCCAGCAATCGCAATCTCGCCCAGTTGCCAAAGTAAATCGGGCGACTCACCTCCGGCGGCACTCTGGTAGACGACGTTCGCCAGCAGGAAACGATCACACACAACGACTTGACCCGCAGCCAAGGCGGGGCGGATACGTTCTTCCACTAATTGTGCGCGGGCCGCCATGTACAGCAACGCTTCGCTGCGGCGATGCATCACCAAATCGGAATCGAGCAACAATCCGCGGATCGCTTCGCCAGCGGGCGTGCTGCCGGGATCTCGCACCGAGACCACCTCCAAGCCGGCGGCTTGCAAGCGGTCTACCAGGCGACCAATTTGCGTCGATTTGCCACCGCCATCCACACCATCGAGCGTAATGAACAACGTGTCGAATTCCTAGCTACGCGGTTAACGGGACGGTTTCAGCGGACAACTTGGTTGCGGTTATGCGGACGGTCTGAGCAAAGCATCCCAGTCGGTTTCGCCCGGGTTGCTATAACCGTCCATCCCACCGACGACGGGGCGATGTTCGTAATCAATCACTTGCCAGCCGTTTTGCGTTTCGACCATCTTCAAGAATAACCGCCGGGCGACTGCTTGATCGCGAATACCGCCGCGAGCGAGACTGACTCGCACCGAAGCGGTCAGATCAACAACCGCTTCGCGGGGCTCGGTTCCCGGGAGCAAGCGAATTCGATTAAAGCCGCCGACGCGAGCGCGGGTGAACTCGTAGTTTGGTAGTTCGGCCTTTGCCCGTGCGAGAATATCGTCGCGGTCGGGATGAATCGAGAGGTAAGCCTGTTCAAAATCGTTGGCTTCGACGTGGGCGGCGAATTGGCGAATCGACTTACGAATCGCCTCTTCGTCAGTTTCCACTAAATTCGCAAATAGCCAAGCCAGCGGGACCAGCGCCAAGCACACAGCGCCGCTGATGGCGACCCCGCGAGGAGCACCACGGGTCCACATATACAGCAGAGTGAGTGCCAAGATCCCCAGCACGACGCTGATCAAAATCGGTTGTTCTGCCAGCATCGTATACATGGGAAACGCCTGTCAGCGGAAGAATCTTGACGAGCAAAATCCACTCGTCAAGCAAACCAGTTGAAATCGGATCGCTTAGGAACCGAACTTGGAGACCAACAGCGGGCCGGCGTAACGTCCACCGATCCCCAGCATCTCTTCAATTCGCAGCAACTGATTGTACTTGGCCATACGATCGCTGCGGCTGGCCGAACCGGTTTTGATTTGGCCGGTCGAGAGAGCCACTGCCAAATCGGCAATCGTGGCATCTTCGGTTTCGCCGCTGCGGTGGCTGGAAATACTGGTGTAGTTGTGACGTCCGGCCAGCTGGATCGCGTCGATCGTTTCGGTCAGCGTGCCGATTTGATTGACCTTGATGAGAATGCTGTTGGCAATCCCTTCATCGATACCGCGTTGCAAACGCTCGGTGTTGGTCACGAACAGATCGTCGCCGACGAGTTGAATTTTGCTGCCCAAACGATCGGTCAGCTTTTTCCAAGTCGCCCAATCGTCTTCGGCGCAACCGTCTTCGATCGAGACGATGGGATATTGGTCACACCAGCCAGCCAAGAAGTCAACCAGCTCGTCGCCTGACAATTGTTTGCCATCGATCGCGTATTTTTGCGTGCTGGAATCATAGAACTCCGTGGAAGCCACATCCAAGGCGATCCAGATTTGCTCGCCCGCTTTGTAGCCGGCCGCTTCGATCGCCGTCATGATCAGATCGAGCGCTTCTTGGTTGCTGCCCAGGTCGGGAGCGAATCCGCCTTCGTCACCAACCGCCGTGTTGAGTTTTTTCGCAGCCAGCACTTTCTTGAGGTGATGGAAGATTTCGGTACCGGCCCGGAAGGCTTCGCTGAACGTATCAAAACCCAAGGGCATGACCATGAACTCTTGCACGTCGACTGAATTGTCAGCGTGTTGTCCGCCGTTGATGATATTCATCATGGGAGCGGGCAAGAGGTGCGCGCCGGCACCGCCCAAATAGCGGAACAGGGGTTGAGCCGTATAGTTGGCAGCCGCTTTGGCAACGGCCAACGAGACGCCGAGAATCGCGTTAGCACCGAGGTTCTTTTTGTTCGGGGTGCCATCGAGCTCGATCATGGCGGCATCAATACCACGTTGATCAACGGCGTTCATCCCGAGCAGCAAATCGGCCGGCTTGGAGTTAACATTTTCAACCGCTTGCAGGACCCCTTTGCCCATGTAACGGGATTTGTCGCCGTCACGCAATTCCCAAGCTTCGTGAACACCCGTGCTGGCACCACTCGGTACCGCTGCTCGCCCCGTGCTGCCGTCATCCAAAACGACTTCGCATTCCACGGTCGGATTGCCACGACTGTCGAAAATTTGCCGTGCGTGGATCGATTCAATCAGACTCATAACTCGCTGTGCTCCTAAAAATCGCAGATGCTTTGGGGGCAGAAAATGGAGTGAATTTGTTTTCCTGGCATTGTGGCACCACGGCGGGTGACTGACTAGGGCGGGCAAAGCCGGGCGGAAGCATTGCAGGGTTGCCGTTGCTCCCGTTGTGCAGATTGGGGGAAGCATCTAAAGTGGATAGTTATGTTCACTGGACTTGTCGAAACGATGGGCCGCGTGATTGCGGTTGTGCCTCAGCCTCCCGGTTGTCGCTTGGTAATTGACGCTGGCTGCGTGGCAGAAGACGCGAGGCTGGGCGACAGCATCTGCGTCAACGGCTGCTGTTTAACGGTGGTCGAAATCAACGACTCGCAGCTTGCCTTTGAAGCGGGCGAGGAGACGCTTTCGCGGACCAACTTGGGCCGCTTGGCAGCTGGCGGTCAGGTCAACCTGGAACGTTCGTTGCGGGCCGGCGATCGTTTGGGGGGACATTACGTCACCGGACACATCGACGCGATTGGCCGACTGTTGCGTGAGGAAGCCGATCCCCCTTGGGCTAAACTTTGGTTCGAGGTACCGCGGCAACTGGCGCCTCAGCTTGCATCCAAAGGGAGTGTGGCTATTGACGGCGTCAGTTTGACGCTGGTCGACGTCGGCGACGAAGCGTTCAGCGTGGCTTTGATTCCCCACACGCTGGCCGTCACGACGCTGGGAAAATTGGCTGTTGGGGATCCCGTTAATCTCGAATCTGACGTGTTGGCAAAATATGTCGAACGTCAATTGCAGGCTCAATCTGGATGGAAAATCGACAAACCGTCAGCTACGTCGCAAACCGATTGAAAGCCGCTGGACTTCGGCCAGTCAACCGTTATGGGCAAAACTTTCTCGTCGATCTGAATCTTATCGATTTGATCGTTCGTTCCGCGGCGATTGAGCGACACGACGTGGTGCTGGAGATCGGCACCGGAACGGGCTCGCTAACCGCTCGTTTGGCTCGTCGAGCCGGGCAAGTCGTGACCGTGGAGATTGACGCTAACTTGGCCGAATTAGCTCGGCAAGAATTCTCCGACGCGCCGCACGTCACGCTGCTGCAGCAGGACGCCTTGAAAAACAAGAACACGCTGCATCCCCTGGTGCTGGAGACAATCCGCGAAGCGATGGCTCGGATTGGCCCCGAAGCGAAATTCAAACTAGTCGCCAACCTGCCCTACAACGTGGCCACGCCGATCATCAGCAATTTGCTCGACGACGACCCGATTCCCGATCGCATGGTGGTGACGATCCAAAAAGAGTTAGCCGAGCGGATTGTGGCCACACCGGCGACCAAGGATTACAGCGCGTTGTCGGTTTGGATCCAAGCCCTAGCGCGGAGCCAGATTGTGCGAATTCTGCCGCCCTCGGTATTCTATCCACGACCCAAAGTCCAGTCGGCCATCATTCGCATCGATCCCGACCCGAAACTGCGGGCCAGATTGGTCGACGTCAAGTTCTTCCATCGCACGGTGCGGGCATTTTATTTTCACCGCCGCAAGTTTCTTCGCAGCGTGGTGATCAGCGCGTTTAAGGGAGTGCTGGAGAAAGACGTCGTCGATCGAGTGCTGGGCGAAGCCGGTATGCAGCCGACAACGCGAGCCGAGGAGCTGTCGGTAAAACAGACGATCGATCTGGTCGAGCGGTTGCGTCAAGCGGTCGCGGAATGATTTGCTAGCATTTTCTTGACAGGAAGCGCAGAAAGTCAGATACTCGCATTCTGTGGTTGGCAACGGACTGCCTGTTTCGTCAGTGCTCTCCCCGGGAGAATCGCCCCCGTGCCACGGTCAATTCTTGACGCAGTTCGCGACGGTCAATGGGACTTCGAACCGAAACCCCTGCCTAATTCGGCATTTGTGCCGACCAAAGCGCTGCCGGGTTCCGACGAGAAACTGAAAATCCTCTGCGACCGAGTACGCCGGGGCTTGCCGCTATGGCACCCCGAAGATCGCCGTTTTTACTCCACCGAACAACTCGCGATCGTGCATTCGAG
Organism: uncultured Pirellulaceae bacterium; assembly: GCA_964535475.1. Classification (GTDB taxonomy): domain Bacteria; phylum Planctomycetota; class Planctomycetia; order Pirellulales; family Pirellulaceae; genus Laterigemmans. The sequence goes on along the minus strand of CAZHTX010000049.1, from coordinate 10,715 downwards.
TTGAGAGCCCTCGAGCCGCCTTTCGCTCCGCGAAAGAAGACTTTAACGCTTTCGCGGGGAGCGAAAGGAGACTTTAACGCTCGTTCCTTACGACTTTTCCACGTCGGCCCAACCGGTCTTGAACTCGGTTTGGCAATTGGGACAACGCAAGCGACACCCCAGCATGCGGCCCTCCAGCTTGAGCCGTTTTTTGCAGTGCGTGCAAGCGGTCCGCAGCGTGTGGGCTTGCTGGATCAACTGCTCCAACTGAGTGTCCTTGATTCCCGGCACGATGATATCCTCCGGCTCCAAAACCGACAGTAATTCAGGAGTCAGCAGCGCGATGTCGGCGACACGATCGGCGAGGCGGCGAACGCATTCCTCAAACGCGTTGCGAGCGAGTCGGCCGTTGCCAAAATGGCGATCACGTTCGCGATGGAGTTCATCCAGCCCGAGCAACAACCGATGGCGACTCGCCGGCGGCAGGCGAAAGTGATTTGACTTGCACATCAACTCGAAAATCTGCCCCAAGTCGGCCGGTTGGTAATCTTCGAACTCGAGCTTGGTGTTGACTCGCGAGCTGAGCCCCGGATTGCTGCGGACCATCTCGTCCATTTCCTCGGGATAACCAGCCAAAATGACGACGATGCGATCACGGTTATCCTCCATTCTTTTCAGCAAGATCTGAATCGCTTCGCGGCCGTACTGGTCATCCCCGCCGCGATCGCTGACCAACGAATAGGCTTCGTCGATAAACAGCACGCCATCGAGCGCCGAATCGATCAGTTTGTTGGTTTTGGCCGTGGTTTGCCCGGCATATTCGGCCACCAGCCCCGAGCGATCGGTCTCCACCAAATGGCCGCTTTTGAGGATCCCCATGGCACCGAAAATCTGACCGACGATGCGAGCGACGGTTGTCTTTCCCGTGCCCGGATTGCCGACAAACGCCATGTGCAGCCCAATCGGCATCGTCGGCAAACCGGCTTGTTCTCGTTGTCGCTGCAGCCGCAAGAAATTAGTCAACGAACGCACGCGTTCCTTGATCATCGACAAACCAATCAGCTTTTCCAGTTCATCCGTCGCCTCTTGCAACCGCTGTTGGGGCGATTTCTCGGGAGTCGGCTCGAGGGTTTTGCGCTGATTCCCGCCACCGGTTTTGCTAGCAACTGGGGCTATCCGCTCCTCAGCTTGCTGTGTGCCACTCGGGGCCTGCGAACCAACTGGCTGCTGTTGCACGGCCGCTTTGGAGGACGAGTTTGCATTTGCCAGGTTGGCAGCCGCTCCGGGCAAGGTTTCATGGGGGAGAACCTGAGCCCCGCAGTTCAATGCGGAGCCCCCCAAGGCTGCGGTGATGTCTTGTTGCAGTTTATGCAGAGCTTGGCTTTCATCGGGCGTGGTTAATCCGTCGCATTTGGCAACCAGATTCGCCAGCCGCATGACGACCGTTTCGACGTGCCCAATTTTTTCATTGAGAGGTTCGTAAGCGACGAAGGGCCGAACCAGTGTGTTCCAGTGCAGGGCGTCAGCTTGTGCCAAGATACTCTCGGCCGCTTCCCGCAGCGCTGCCCCACGGAGTCGCTCGTCCCAAAGGTGTTCGATCAGCAGGGTGCCGACGAATTTCTCCATGCCGGTCCAACGATAGTCGCTGCGAATGATCTCGGTGTAGACCTTGATCAAGAGGCCACGATGGAGATCGTCCATCAAATCGACAAATCCCGCGGCGCGGTCACCCAGCAAGGTTTTGTGTCGTGAAACCAGCCACCTGCCGCTATCGACGTACAACTTTCGAGTATCACGCATCACGCGGCGGAGGTGGGGAGTAACTTCTTCTGGTGTCATTTGTTCACAACAAGGGGTGCGAGTCGCGGATATGAGCGTCCGGAAAAATGAGATTTTACATGGCTGTTACACATCGATGCCGGGTCTGTGACAGGGCGCTTATTGAGAGTCGATATCATTGGAGACATGCCGTGTGGCACCCCGCCTTGACGCTCGCCCCAGCCAGGGCATGAAACAAGCGTGTGACGGATTCGGGGACAGAGCGTTACTTTTACCACAATCCACTCCGTGGCTGCGAAGGATTCAAAAAATGGCAACCGTGCTAGAAAGTCCCACCAAGGGAAATGGCGTCACGACCGGCGCTGAGAAGACCAGCAAGAAGAGAGTCCAACCGACGGCGCGAACGAAAGCCGAGCGAATTCGCTGGAACGGTATCAATTGGGCCTCCTTAATCTGGTTGGCTGTTGCTCACGTGGGCCTGATGTTTGCCCCATTTACCTTTACTTGGCAAGCTTTGGTACTGACTTTCTTCTTGCACTGGGTCACCGGTGGCTTGGGAATTTGCCTCGGTTACCACCGTCTGTTGACGCATACTGGCATGCAAACGTATCGCTGGGTTCGTTATACGTTCGGCACGCTCGGCATTCTAGCGGGCGAGGGGTCGCCACTGGACTGGGTAGCCGATCACCGCAAGCACCATCAGTTGAGTGATTTGCCGGGCGATCCGCATTCGCCCCGCGACGGTTCGATTTGGAGTCACATCTTCTGGATCGCTTTCTGCACGTACGACACGGACGCCGAGTCGTACTGGAAGCGTTACTGCCCCGATTTGGCTCGCGACCCCGGCATGCGTTTGCTGCACAAGCTATTCTTGCCGTTGAACATTGCCATGGGCTGCGTGCTGGGTGGAATTGGTTATGCGATTGGCGGCGGGCCAATGGCCGCTTCCTTCGTAATCTGGGGAATGTTCGTACGATTAATCTTCGTGCTGCACAGCACTTGGTTGGTGAACTCGGCTAGCCACATGTTTGGTTACAAGAACTACGAAACCACCGACGACAGCCGCAACAACTGGCTGGTTGCTTTGTTCACCTACGGCGAAGGCTGGCACAACAACCACCACGCTTATCCCCGCCTCGCTCGTCACGGGCACAAGTGGTGGGAAATCGACATGACCTACATGTTCATCCGCATGATGAAAGCGGTTGGCCTTGTCTGGGAAGTGGTCGATTTGGAGAAGGGCAAGCGGGGTAGTCAGGTTCGCGAAGTTACCGAAGCGAGCAAATCTGCCAGCTAACGCTGTTATTTCTTAGCTAATTGAAGATGCATCGCGACGGCGAAGCCCAGTAAAGTGACTGTGAGCGCCGTCGCGATTATCGTTGGTAGGGGATAGAACTCGGCACCCGAGAACCACGCCAAGCTGTTTTGCCCGACGCGAATTAGCGAGCCGAAGCCACCGATCAATGCTAGCACAACAGCCCCCCGCAGCCACCAACGGCGACGATGCGGATTGAGGCTGATCACGCCGGCGATAAAGATTGGCACGCCAAACATCATGGGCACGAAAACGGTGGTAATCCGTCCATTCGGCAAATTCAGTAGCAACAAAATAGTCGCCGCGCATAAACCAAGACCAAACGCGATGGTTGCCCGAGTCATTTCCGCCTACTTCGTCGAGATGTCCAGAGCTGACTTTGCCGCCCCAGGCAAGCTCCCCCAAAATTAAGGGACGCGTTCGCTGGCGGCCAGTTCGGCAATGGAAAAATGGAAGCGCAAAGCGTACTGCTTTCCTCACTCGTTGGGGAGGCGTAGCACCGGCAACTTGCGACGGCTGGCCACTTTACTGCGGACCGCGGCCGGGGTTTGATCTAACGAGCGGGGGGTGGCCTGATCAAACGCTTGGGCGAACGCCGGATCGGTCTCAGCCAGCGCTCGCGATCCTTGACGCGTCCCCCGGCGGCGAAATTCGGCTTCGATGTCAAGTCGCACCGACGATTTTTCGCGGCACCAGGCGGGAGCGATCAAAAATCCGCTGGGGGCTTCCCCGCTGACCCGCTCGACGATCATCTCGGGGGGCATCAATTCGAGAAAATCGACCACCGTTTGGATGTAACTTTCCCGCTCCATCAATTCAAGTTCGCCGGCGAGCACGCTATCGCCCAGCGGCGTGCCGTGCACGGCGTAGAGGTTATGCAGCTTGATCGCCGCGGGGCGGAGGCGAGCCACTTCCACCGCCGTTGCCATCATATCGGCGTGGGTTTCCCCCGGAATGCCCAAAATAACGTGTGCGCAGGTCTCAAATCGCCTTCCCCGGCTGCGATCCATGGCGTCCACCATTGCCGCATGGTCATGGGCGCGATTCATCCAGTCCAAACCGGCTTGATGGATGGTCTGCATGCCGTATTCCAACGACACGTACCGCTCCGCGGCCAGGTCGTCGATAAGGTCCAAAACGTCATCGGGGACACAATCGGGGCGAGTGCCGATCGCCAAGCCAACGACCGCTTCGTGCTGGACAGCCGCCGTGAACAGTTCTTCCAATTGATCGACCGGCGCGTACGTGTTGGTTGCCGGTTGGAAGTAGGCAATAAACCCCTGCACGTTGCCGTACCGCTGCCGCACGTTTTCAATACCGGCCTCCAGTTGAGTCAGCACCGATTGCAGACGGACGCGGCGACTGGGGCTGAACGAGCGATTATCGCAAAAGACGCAGCCGCCGCGAGCCAACGTGCCGTCGACGTTCGGACAAGTGAACCCGGCATCAATACTGACCCGCTGGACCCGCCCGCCAAACCGCCTGCGGAGCGCCGCACCGTAGGCGTTGAAATAGGCTTCCGTTTCGGTCCAGGCGAGGCTCAAAGGTCTGGTCGCTTATGAAAATGAATTAAGACGAGGAATTTATCCGAAAAGCCAAAAGGATCGCGGCTAGCGCCAAAGCGGCTAATGGTTCTCGAATAGGTTCGAAATAGCGGTTAAGCCGTTTGCAAGATTTCGCGGATATCGAGCAAATGCAATTGGCGGCCTTGCCGATGAGGACTGTCGATGACCACCGTCTGCCCATCGTTACTCGAGCGGGGATGCGTATCACAACGCCATTCCCCAGCGTACGCGGCCGGCGAGGGGAAATGCCCCAGCACGACTTTGCGGTTGGATGGTTCATGATACAAGTACACCGTCTGACGCCGGTCTTGGCGAGAGGGATACGTATCGTTGAGAATCCAGTCACTGTAGGGCGCGGGCAAATAAGTATTGTGACCGTTTTGAGTCATCACCTGCGGTCCCACCGGTTCGAAATCTGGGGTGCGGTCGGTCATGCGATAAAAACCTGAGGGTTGCCCGGCCGGTCGGGTCCACATCGTCACCCGCTGTGAGTCGTCCCAAATAAAGTGCGAGGTGTAACCAGAGGGATCCAAGACAAACAAGTCAGAGCCATCGGGGTTGGCCGAAAACATCCTTGTTACGAATCCGCCCTTAAACTTCAGCGTTTGCGGATCGAATTCGGGGCGATAGCGATGTAAGAAAACAAAGCGATCGCCGCTGGGGTTGATTAACAAATGGTTGAAATAATGCCAAGCCGATTGATGGCGTTCGCCGTCTGGCCAAGCGAGCTTGGTGACATCGGCGAGCGACACAATCAAGCGACTTTCGCCCGTTTGCAAATCGATTCGCCAAATGCCCGCCTCCTCGGGTGCCCGCTGGGCAACATACGGATCGGCCAGACCGGAGTAGCCGTAACCGGGCCGCAAGTTGTTAATCCGGCGAAAGTCGGCGCTGAGCCCATAGCTGCCGTCGGGCGAAACGGTGTAGATCGGCCGGGGAAATGTCTTGCTTTCGCCACTGTCGAGGTCTTTCAAGTGGCAGACAAATTGGTCGCCCTGGCGATCATTCCAGAGCACGCGTCTGCCTGGCCCGCCGACCCGCCCTGCCCCGCCGACCCACTGCAACATGCACCCTTGCTGCCACCCCCAAGCCGACGAGGAGCCGATTTCGGTCCAGCGGTCTTGATTTTGCAAATCGACGTAACCGACTCGAATCGTATCGTCAGCAGTGGGAGAGCGTCCTTCGAAATCAACTTGGTTGCTCAGCACTAGGCGGTTATCCGCATCGAACTCACGTTTATCGTAGTAGCCAAACCAGTGGTGCGACGGACCTTCGGTCAGTTGGCGATGGGGTACGAACGTTTCCAGTTCACCCAGCTCGCTGGCGGCAAAATCAGCAGCCGGTTGCGGGTTGGCAGCTGGTTGCGGGTTGGTAGCGGCCCACAACCGGCTTTCAGACCAACCGGCAGCCGCAGCGGTCAAACCGAGCGTCGAAGCGGCGGCGGTGGCGGAGAGAAATTTGCGGCGTGGTAACAACGTCATGACTGATTCCTTAAAGCAACCATCTGCGGGCGGCAGCATCGCGGCTGTTGGTATTTGCGAGGAGTCTAAAACTGACCTTCGGCCGGCGGTACGATTTCGGGAGGCGATTGCGGTTTGGGCAATTTGGCCCGCTGCGTCGACTTGGACGATTTTTCGGTACCCGGGACAACGCGGGGACCGGGCGAGTGTTTCTCGATCAGTTCCATCAGCACCTCGCCGTTGAGCTGTTCGACTTCGAGCAACCGCTGCGTGATCGCCTCGAGAGCTTCGCGACGTTGCAACAAGATCTCTGAAGTTTGCCGCAGCGCTTCATCGAGAATGCGGGTCACTTCTTGGTCGATCTCGCGGGCGGTCTCTTCGCTGTGCAAGCGAATTGCGGAGGGGTCGCCGCCGCCGGCCAGAAAGGCCGATTTATTGCTTTCGCGAAAATTGACGCGTCCCAGGCGACTCATTCCATAATCCATCACCATGCCACGAGCGATCGCCGTGGCGCGTTCCAGATCGTTTTGCGCTCCGGTGCTGATGTCGTCGAAGATCAATTCTTCGGTCAGCGTCCCGGCCAACAGGACGCGAATCTGACTCTCCAGCTCCGTTTTGGTCATCAGGTAACGATCGCCCTCGGGACGTTGCATCGTGTATCCGAGCGCCGCGATGCCGCGGGGAATGATGGAAACTTTGTGGACTTGATCGGTATTGGGCAGCGCGTAGGCGACCAATGCGTGCCCCGCTTCGTGATAGGCAACGCGGATCTTTTCGTCCTCGTTCATTACCCGTTTCTTTTTCTCCAGCCCGGCGGTAACCCGCTCGACCGCTTCGTTAAACTCCACGATCGAAACCGCTTTCTTGTCACCGCGAGCCGCCAGCAAAGCAGCTTCGTTGACCAGATTTTCCAGATCGGCGCCGACGAAACCCGTCGTGATCGAGGCAATTTCCTTGAGCTGAATGGCACCGTCGAGTTTCACGTTTTTGACGTGCACTTTGAGGATGTCTTCGCGACCGGCCGCGTCGGGACGATCGACCAAGACGTGACGGTCAAAGCGACCGGGACGCAGCAAGGCGGGGTCCAGTGTTTCTGGACGGTTGGTGGCGGCGATCACGATCACCGATGAAGTGGAATCGAAACCATCCATTTCGACCAACAGGGCGTTGAGTGTTTGTTCGCGTTCGTCATGCCCGCCGACCACGCTGCCGCTGCGACTCTTCCCCAAGGCATCGAGTTCGTCGATAAAGATGATACAAGGCGAGCGGCTGATCGCTTGCTGGAACATATCTCGCACGCGTGCCGCTCCGACACCGACGAACATTTCGACAAAATCGCTGCCTGAGAGGCTGAAAAATGGCACTCCAGCTTCGCCGGCAATCGCTCGCGCGAGCAATGTTTTGCCGGTGCCGGGTGGTCCCACCAACAGCACGCCTTTGGGAATCCGCCCGCCCAGTTTTTGGTATTTGTCGGGGCTCCGCAAGAAATCGACCACCTCGCGAACTTCCTCAACCGCCTCTTCGATACCGGCGACGTCATCAAAAGTCACGGGTGTTTCGTTCTCCGCGTACAACTTGCCGCGACTCCGCGAGAATGCCATCGGCGAGCCCACACCGCTGACTCGCCTGAGCATCATAAAGCCAAAACCGATCAAGACGGCGATCATGATCAGGGTGAGACCGTAATCGGCGAAGAAGGTCGACGCTTGGTGAGAATCCCAGAGGATGCGATTTTCATTGAGCAGAGCGATTAACTTTTGCTCTTCCGCTTCGTTGCGAAACGTTCGCCGCGTTTCAAACTGGACCTGGACAGGCTCTCGCGAGGTGGTGCCATCGGCGTTCAATTGTCGCCAAAAGACCGTGCCAAGGATTTCCTCGTCGGTTACTTGCAAGTTATTGGGGCGACTGTACTCAATGCGAATGTCAGGATTCGAGGTGCTGGGGACAATAATTGTCGCGTCCGCAATCCCATCAATGGGCGTCGGCAATCCTTCGACAGCTAATTCTTGGCTGCCCCACGACTCATAACGAGTCTCTTCGACTAGGCGTAATAAATCCGGATAGCGAATGCGACGGGTGCTGGAGGAGAATAAAAATGCGATTGCGGCAACCGCCAAGCCGACAGCCACTAGCACCCAAATGATTCCCGCACTATTACGTTCTTGATTGGAGCCGGTGTTGCGTCGCTGGTCTTCAGTCATTGTTCATGAGGGGCTTTAATTCCCCTCTTTCCTTGGTTGACTCGAGCGGATGTGGGTTGCGAATTTGAGCAGGGCGGACCTACAATCAGCGGGTGAACAGCGGGAATCCGCGTCCAGCCGGCAAGATCACCGCAGCTGGAACCCTGGCAGCCTTGCCCAAAATTGTACTCCATTGTTTGACAGAATCCGATAACCGGCAACCAGGATCCACAAATGATTGGTCGCACAGTGGCGGTGCTCGGAGCGACCGGTAGTATCGGTCAAGCGACGATCGACGTGGTGGAACAGCTGGGACCGCCTTGGAATATTCAAGCAATTTCCGCTCATTGCCGCGTTGCCGAACTGCACGCGATCGCCACTCGCCATTCCCCCCGCCGGGCAGTTGTCTCCGGTTCCTCGGGGGAAAACGAATTTTTTCAAGAAAATTCGCCCAGCGGAGCTTGGCCGGTAGGCTGCGAATTACTCACCGGACCAGCCGGATTATTAGCCGCCGCGACGGCCGAGGAAGTCGACGTGGTTGTCGCCGCGATTGTCGGGCGAGCCGGTGTGGAAAGCACTTTGGCAGCTTTAGAAGCTGGAAAGCGAGTCGCTTTAGCCAATAAAGAGACGCTGGTGTGCGCCGGATCGGTGGTCGAAACGCTGCTGTACGGTAACGCCGATAGCGATCGAACTGGAACTCATACTGAAACCGCAAGCGAGAACGGGTCGTCGGCATGGCGACCGCTGGCCGGGCCTCGCCTGCTGCCGGTCGACAGTGAACATTCGGCGATCTTCCAGTGTTTGGAAACAGCCCGCGACACGCAGCGGAGTTGCGAGCGGCTGATTCTGACCGCCAGCGGAGGCCCCTTTCGCACCTGGACATACAATCAGATGCGGGAAGCGACAGTGGCTCAGGCGTTGAAGCACCCGACTTGGGAGATGGGGAAGAAAATCAGCATTGATTCCGCCACGATGATGAATAAGGCTTTGGAGATCGTGGAAGCCCGCTGGTTATTCGGGATGCCAGCGGAGTCGTTGGAAGTGGTCGTGCATCCCCAATCGATCGTACACTCATTGGTGGAGTTTATTGACGGCTCCATTTTGGCTCAGCTTTCGCCCCCCGACATGCGGTTGCCGATTCAATACGCTTTAACCTATCCGGAGCGTTTACCATGCCCGGCGGCTAGGTTAGATCGAACCAAAAGCTGGGAACTGACGTTGCAACCGGTAGACCGCGAACTTTTTCCGGCGATTAGCCTTGGATTTGAAGTGGCAAAAGCGGGTGGAACTGCCGGTTCTGTGGTAAATGCAGCGAATGAAGCTGCGGTCGACCTATTCTTGGAAGAGCGAATTCGTTTTACTGACATTGTACCGGCCTGTCGCACGGTATTGGAAAATCACACATTTGAGGCGCGGCCCAGTTTGGCACGGCTTTTAGAGCTGGATCAATGGGCCCGTGCGGAGGTACGGCGGTGGAGTTCTCGCAAGAGTTAATCATGTCGAATTTGTTCGGCGCGACCGAACCAACCCTGCTCAGCTGGCTAGGCGAGAAGGTTTGGATTTGGTCGGCTGTGGCGCTCGGCATCGGTTTTGTAATTTTCGTGCACGAACTGGGGCACTTTTTGGCGGCCAAATTATTTGGCGTGAAAGTCGAAAAGTTCTACGTCGGTTTCGATGTGCCGATTCGCATTTTTGGCGTCCAGTTGCCACGCACCTTCGGTAAATTCCGCTGGGGCGAGACGGAGTATGGGATCGGTGTGATCCCGCTGGGCGGTTACGTGAAGATGCTCGGTCAGGACGACGATCCGCGACGAGCGGCTGAGGAACGCGAGCGAATTCGCACCGCCAACGAAGCGGCCGACGTCGATGCGGATGAACCGGCGGAAGCTTACGCACTCGATCCGCGCAGTTATCCCGCCAAAACCGTCTGGCAACGCATGATCATCATCAGCGCTGGCGTGGTGATGAATCTGTTGACCTCCGTGTTATTTGCGGCAATCGCTTTCGGGATGGGCGTCAAATACACCCCCGCCGTGGTCGGCAACACCGTGGCTGGCTATCCCGCTTGGGAAGCGGGCGTCGAACCGGGGGGCCGCGTTGTTTCCGCTGGCCGCATCGAAGGGGATGAGAAATTACATTTCATGGACATGACCGGCGAAATCATGCTGGCCACTTTGTCCAATCCCGGCAAACCGGTTGAGATCGCGGTCCGCTATGACGATGGCGAACGGGGCTACCAATTACTGCCCCGCCAATCCGCGACGAACCCCGATCAGAAATTGATCGGCATCGGCATGTCGCAATCGGCGAACGTGGGCGACATACCGATCATCTTTCCCAATTCGGTTGCCGCCGATGTGCTGGATGATTCGATCGCCGGCGCCCAATTGGTCGAAGTCGACGGCGAGAAGATCGCAGTCGACCCGGTCGTCGGCCT
>CAZHTX010000048.1:0-19376 GCA_964535475.1 uncultured Pirellulaceae bacterium | reverse complement strand
CTGCATGACGGAAAAATTGCCACCAGCCATCGCAATCATCAAAAATTGGCTGCTGCCGAAATCGTTTGGTAACGCCGTTTGCTTGTGTCGAGGTGCTTAGCTTGCCCGCAACAAATCGGAGAAACGTGTTTGTGATCAGCTCCTTAAATAAAAAACTACTTCGCGAGCTGGTTGCGGCAAAGACACAGAATTTTGCGATCGCTGCCGTGATCGCTTCGGGAGTTGCCGTTTTCGTGATGGCCCTGGGGGTGCTAAGTTTTCTCCAATCCACGCGGGATGCCTACTACGATCGCTATCAGTTTGGCGATGTCTTTGCCTCCCTGGTCCGCGCCCCGCAGCCTGTTGCCGAGCAACTGGCAATGATCCCTGGCGTGTCTCGCGTGCAACATCGCATCGTGACCGACGTGACGCTCGATGTCCCCGGTCTCGCAGAACCTGCGGTGGGGCGTCTTGTTTCTTTGCCACGCAGCGGTCAACCAGTGCTGAACCGCGTGTTCGTGGTCTCCGGCAGACTGCCCGAACCGCATCGCTTTGGTGAAGTCTTAGCCGGACAATCATTCGTCGAAGCAAATCAGCTTGAACTCGGGGATGAAATCTCCGCCATCATCAACGGACGTTTTCAGAAGCTGCGCATCGTGGGGGTTGGCATTTCACCGGAGTACGTGTTCCAGATTCGCGGCGGCGATATCTTGCCCGACGACCGTCGTTTTGGTGTTTTCTGGATGGGCCGCGAGGGACTCGAAGCGGCGCTCGACATGAAGGGAGCATTTAATGATGTCTCCCTAAAGCTATTGCGGGGAACGCGCGACGTGGAGGTCATCGATCGGCTCGATGCGATTTTACAGCCTTATGGCGGCGTTGGCGGAATACCGCGGGCCGATCAAGTCTCCGCCAAGTTTCTTAATGATGAAATCAAGCAACTCCGCGCCACCGGAATTGTGGCTCCGGTAATTTTTCTCGGCGTGGCTGCTTTCTTGCTCAACATCGTCTTGACTCGCAAGATCATGGCGGAACGCGAGACGATCGCCGCGCTGCGAGCATTCGGATACACCCGTTATGAGATTGCCTGGCACTATCTCAAATCGGCTCTCGCCGTGACCGTCGCCGGCGCGTTGCTGGGGTCGGTTGGCGGATATTTTATGGGCTCCGGGTTGGCGCGATTGTACGCCGAGTTCTATCGTTTTCCAGAATTCATCTATCGACCCGATTGGATGGTCTTCTTACCCGCGACCGCGATTAGTCTGTTGGCTGCCGTGCTCGGCACCGTGCGGGCGATTTGGTCGGTCTTGCAACTGCGACCGGCGGAGGCCATGCGGCCCCCTGCCCCGGCCCGCTACCGTCCTGCCTGGATCGAACGTTGGGGGCTCGGTTTTTTGCTGCCGCTCTCCGGGCGGATGATCATTCGCCAGCTCAGTCGCCGGGCGATCGCCTCGTTGTTGGCAACCATTGGTATCGCTTGCGCGGTTAGCGTGATGTTGTTAAGCGCATTTGCGCCCGACGCACTCGATTACCTAATTCATTTTCAATTTGAACTGGCCCAACGACAAGATGTGCAAGTCGTCTTAAAAGAGGAGCAAACGTCCGCGGTCAACTTTGACTTTGAGAAACTTCCGGGAGTGCAGGCGGTGGAGCCGTTTCGAGCCGTCCCCGTCGATCTCAAGTTCAAACATCGCGGCCACCGCACCAGTATTCTGGGTTTGTCGGATCGGCGGGAGTTATATCGCCTGCTCAATGATCAGGGCCGTCCAATTCGTTTGCCTCCCGGTGGCGTGGTGCTGTCGGAACAACTGGCAAAAATTCTTGCGGTGCAAGCGGGTGACACGGTTCGCGCTCAGGTCTTGACGGGTGAGAAGCAGCAAGTGGAGCTGAAAGTCGGCGCGGTGGTCGCTGAGTTCGCCGGAACCAATGCTTATATGCGGACGGAAAACCTAGATCGCATGTTGGGCGAGGGGCAACGTGTCAGCGGCGTCTTTTTGGCGGTCGATTCTAGGCGGTCTGATTTGTTGTATCAGAAATTGAAACGTTTGCCGGCAGTTGCCTCGGTTTCCGTGAAACGCTCGGCCATCGATCAGTTTCGTGACACGATTGCCGAGAACACTTTGAAAATGCAATCGTTTACGATATTTTTTGCCAGCGTTATCGCCGTCGGCGTTGTCTACAATACGGCACGCATCTCGCTCGATGAACGGGCGCGTGAATTGGCCACGATGCGCGTGATTGGTTTTACGCGGACTGAGATATCCATTCTGCTGCTCGGTGAATTGGCCGTGCTGACCATTGCCGCGATCCCCTTGGGATGGTTGCTGGGATATGCGTTTTGTTGGGCCATGGTGGCTGGTTTCGAATCTGATAATTTTCGGATCCCGCTGGTTTTGGAAAGATCGAGTTTCGCCATGTCGGCAATCGTTACGATGCTTGCGTCATTAGCCAGTGGGTTGTTGGTGCGACGCCGACTCGATCGACTTGACTTGGTAGAAGTCTTGAAAAGTCGCTGAGTACATTCTGTAAGGTTTGCGATATGTTGTTGATGATCTCTTTGCCTCGCGTTGGTTGGCGAAAACTGTTTTGGGCAATTGTCGCCATGCTCACGACGGCCGCTTTAATCTACGCGCTGTTGCCGCAACCGTTGCTGGTCGATCTCGCGGCTGTGACGCGTGGACCGTTGCAGGTGACCGTCGCCGACGATGGCATCACGCGAATTCGTGAACGTTACGTTGTTTCCACTCCGTTGGCAGGTCGTCTCCTCAGGGTGACTTTCGATGTGGGTGATAATGTTGTTGCTGGGGAAACCGTGCTGGCTAGGATGCAGCCTACCCACCCAGATCTGCTCGACCCGCGAGCGGTGGCTCAGGCCCGCGCACGGGTCAGCGCCGCGGAAAAACGCCTCGCCGCTGCTCAGGCCGAGTTAGCTCGAGCGGAATCTGCGCTTGATTTTGCCGAACGTGAAGTCGGCAGATTGCGACGCTTGTCCGAACAACGCGCGGCCGGCGCCTCGGAGCTGGAGCAAGCTGAATATCAATATCGCGCTCGTTTGGAAGAAGTCCGCGTGGCCGACTTTAACGTCGATATCGCCCAGTATGAACTGCAATTGCAACGTGCCGCCTTGCTGTTGACCGCCAATTCTGAAACGCTCGATCTGGCGCCGGCACAAGCGCCCATGGAAAAGCCGGCGGAAAATGCACCCGATGCATCGCCCCCTGATGATTCAGTAAACGCTGCTGCGTCGGCTGGAGATTCCGCAACGGTTTCTGATATGGAACTGCCCATCTTGGCTCCCATCACGGGCCGTATTTTGCGTCTCTATCAGGAAAGCAGCGCGGTGCTGACCGCCGGTGCCCCGTTGATGGAGCTGGGCGATCCCACAGACCTTGAAGTGGTCGTCGATGCGCTCTCCCAAGATGCCGTGCGGATCAAACCCAATGCGCCCGTCTGGCTCGATAATTGGGGGCGTGAGCAACGCTTGCGGGGACGCGTCAGGCGTGTTGAGCCCTCTGGCTTTACGAAAGTTTCCGCCCTCGGCGTGGAAGAACAACGTGTGAACGTTATTATTGATATTATCGATCCGGTCGAGCAAAGATTACCACTGGGGGATAACTTCCGCGTGGATGCCAACATTGTGACTTGGCAAGCGGATGACGTTTTACAGATTCCCACCAGCGCCCTGTTTCGTTGGCAAGGTCAATGGCATGTCTTTCTGTTTAAAGATGGAGTGGCCAAACAGGTTCCCGTCGAAGTGGGGAAAAACAATGGGCTGCAAGCTCAGATCGAGCGGGGAGTCGAAGCGGGAGAACAGGTGATCGTCTATCCCGGTGACGCCGTCGCCGAGGGGAGCCATGTTGCCCCGCGGCCATAACCCTGACGGGGCATGGCAAACTTTTCAACGAACCGAAAATACGAACCTATTCAAAAACCCAAAAGAACCGCGGGAAAACCCAAAAGAACCGCGGCTAGCGCCATAGCGGCTAGCGCTATCGCGGCTAACGCCAACGCGGCTAGCGGTTTTCGGATAGGTTCTAAGTATCGTCTTTTGTTCCGCGAGAGCTGCGTTTACTCGGAAACTCCGAAGTAAATGGGCGGTTGCCATGGTGTTCCGCCCGCTCGTTGGGTATGCCTTCGCAAGGCATCGGAGAGTTGGTTGAAGATTTGCCGCTCGTTGGTTGCCAAATCTGTCGATTCTCCTGGGTCTTGCTGTAAATTGTAAAGCTTGAGCGGCTCATAGGGTGAGTTTCTCATCAGTTTCCAAGGTCCCCGGATGATTGCTTCATAACTCTTCCCGCCATACCGCCGGCCACCCTCGCGGCGGACAAAATACAACTCTCGACCAGTGGGCATTTCCTCACCTCGCAAAACCGGCAGCAGGCTGACGGCGTCGAGATCCATGGGCAGTTTAGCCCCCGCCACTTCCACCGCGGTCGGGAACAAATCAAATACTTGTCCGTTGTAATCACTCACGCTTCCAGCGGGCACCACTCCCGGCCAACGAATCGTAAAGGGAACGCGAATTCCGCCGTCATAGTGACTCTGTTTGCCATCACGCCAAGGATCATTGTTTTGCGCATGCGCCAGAGACCCACCGTTATCAGAGGTGAAGGCGACGAGTGTGTTTTCGGCTAAACCTGTTGCTTCCAAGGTGCTGAGCACTTGACCTATTCGGTCGTCGAGGTGTTCCACAAAGGCGACGTTCTTGGCGCGGGCGGCGGCAAGCTGCGGGGCTCGCTGTTTCACCTTTGCCAGCCACTCCGCGGGAGGTTCAATCGGAAAATGGGGCGCATTGAAAGCCAGGTAGAGAAAGAAAGGTTGCTCGGGTTGTTGGGATCGCTCACGCAGATAGTCGCTGGCCCAATCTGCAAATAAATCAGTAGCATGTCCGGGCGGATCGATGACTTGGTCGTTCAGACGCATATAGTTGTTATCGTGGCGACGGTGGGTCAGGTAACTATCCATCATGTCGCCAAGAAACCCATGAAAGAACTCGAATCCTCGCTCATTGGGCGTGTTGGGAGAGTCTAAGCCCAGGTGCCATTTGCCAATAATTGCGGTGCGATAACCCGCTGCCCCGAGCATGTTGGCCAACGTCGGTACCTGCGGGCTGAGGTAACCCCAGGAGTTTTCTGGATGCGTGCGAATGACCCCGGGGACGCCGACTCGATCGGGATAATATCCCGTGAGCAGCGCGGCTCGTGAGGGGGAGCAGACGGTGCAATTCGAACGCATATTTTTGAACAACATCCCCTGCTCTGCCAAAGCATCGAGATGTGGCGTTTGCACGTCACTGGGATGGTAAGTCGAAACGTCGCCGTAACCTTGGTCGTCGGTGAAGATGACTAGAATATTTGGGCGGTCGGCGGCAAAGCTCTGGTAACTGGTGGTTAATAACCAGCACAAACCAATGCCCAGTGCCAAGCGAAAGTTTTTGTTCATCGTGCTTTGGGGTGGTGCTTTGGGGGTGTTAGCAGGAATCAAAATGACAGGTTTGAGTGTACTCGACTTTCGTCCGGCATGTAGCCGAAACGTTTGACGTTAACGACCACCTGTGGAGCTCGGGGAATCGTTGAAATCGCTGCAAACCACCCAGGCTATCGGTGAGAATCAAGCGCATCAACGACACTCCGGTGGTTTGTTTGCCTCCCGGCAATTCACGGCTAAGAGTTGCATATTAGTGCCTATCCTAACGCCTGTCTGAAAACCAAGCAGAACGTGTTTCCACATAACGTGGTTGAGCCGCAATGGTTTTTAGGTTGGGGTTTTAGTTTGTGCTCCCATCGAAGGCTATACCGTTGCAAACACTCCCCCCCAATACTCCGCTTTCGCCAGTGGAACCGGCGATCATCCCGCTGCACGTACCCTCCAAGCAGCTCGCGGCGGGGACGGGCGGAGTTGTTGGTAACGTTGGGGGCGCAGAGCAGCAACCGACCCTGCGACTGCCCGCTGAGATTTGGGGGTTGTTGCGTTGCCCACGCTGCGCGGAGTCATTGGAGTTCACGGACAAACTTTTTGTCTGCCAGTCAGCCGATTGTGAATTTCATTATCCACTCAGCCAGGGTGTGCCGATTCTAGTCGATCCGGAGAAAAGTGTCTTTGATCTGGAGACTTTCCAGCGACAAGAGCCAACCTTCTTTCGCCCCGTTAGCGTTTGGCGTGAGAAAATCAGCAGTTGGTTACCTGACATTTCACGCAACGTGGCTGCGGACCAAGTCTATCAGAGCTTTCGTCAGCAATTGCTGGCCGGCTGTCGTGAGCGAGTGGCGGTCGGGGAGACGGCCCCCGTTGCGAATGTGTTGGTTGTTGGTGGTGGAGTCACCGGCAGTGGTATGGAATGCCTGCTCGACGATCCACAGATTCGGTTGATTGAAACCGACGCCGCAGTCGCCCCGCGGACTCAGTTGATTTGTGATGCTCACGATTTACCGTTTGCGGACAGCTCCATTGATGGGGTAATCGTGCAGGCGGTTTTGGAACATGTCGTCGATCCGCAACGGTGCGTGGCTGAGATTCATCGCGTCTTAAAGCCAACAGGATTGGTTTATTCCGACACTCCGTTTATGCAGCAGGTGCATGGACGCCAATATGACTTTACCCGCTTTACCCGCCTTGGTCACCGCCGACTATTTAGAAACTTCGCCGAGCTCGACTCGGGGATGACTTGTGGGCCTGGGATGGGATTGGCTTGGAGCTTGAGGTATTTCGCCATGAGCTTTTCCGATAATCCACGGTTTCGCGCAGTGGTTTCGGCGGCTGCGCGATGCAGCCTGTGGTGGTTGGCTTGCCTTGATCCCTGGCTCTGTAAACGTGAGTCAGCGAACGATGCAGCATCGGCCTTTTACTTCTTGGGAAGTAAGAGTGACACTCCCTATTCGGATCGCGAACTGTTGGCCAGTTACCGTGGCGGGCAAGGGAATGCGTGCTGATCGTGAATCAGTGGGTGTCAAATTGGCGAATTGGAAATTAGCTTTTCGCACTCGCGCGTTACCTCTTCAATCGCTCGCTCACAGTGAGGCAACAATTCTTGAGTCGTTTGCCACTCTTCCTCCCTAAGCGATCTGACTAAATCACTCATTGAATGTCCGCGATCCGCATCATCAAATGTGACAACTAAGCCTTTTAGCGCATGAGCCAGTTTAGCGGCTTCTTCGGAATCCCGAGCGGCGATGTGGCGTTTTAGATCTTTTAGGACTGGAGGGGCATCTGTGTAAAATATGATGGCCAGTTCCCGCAACAATTGGCGATCTCCACCGAGTCGTTTCAGAGCCGACGTAAATGTAAACGGAACTGTGCGGGAATCATTGGGCGTTGCCATGCCAGTAACCAGGGGCCAGTGATGTTAATTCTTTACGGATAAGCCGTAGGAGGCGATCCGATCGCGGACTTTTCCTCTCGTAATTCCAAGTATCTCAGCAGCTTGCGATTGGTTTCCTCGCGTCGCCTGCAGTACCCTACCTAGCACGTAACGTTCCATAAATTCGAGTGTCTCTGAATAAACGTGAGTTGACTCGCGAGCAAGCCGTTCTTCCACAAAACCTTTCAAATCAGTTTCGCTGGCTTGTTGCAACTCGGTGCCTATCCCCGTGTTACTAGTGGCAAGCCGGTCGGTGGGAGCTAATGGGCTGTCGCCGGTAGGTTGGCCGTTGCCACCGGAATGGTCCGCCAGGCTTTGCTGGGCTGTGCTGTGCTGTCGATCTGTGGGATGCGCAAAGCTCTTGTGAATTTCTTGGGGGAGATTTTCCGGAGCAATGACTGTTGAAGATGCGTTGATCACCATTCTGTGCACGACAGCTTGTAACTGTCGCACGTTGCCCGGCCAGTCGTAGAGGGTCAACATCGTCAAGGCATCAGGCGAAATGCCTTCGAGTTCTTCGCGGTTGAGTTTCCGTTTGGCACGGTTGAGAAAGAAACGGATCAATTGGGGAATGTCGTCACGGCGGTCACGCAGCGGCGGTAGTTCGATGGTGATCGTGTTCAGCCTGTACAATAGATCCTCTCGGAAGGCGCCCTCACGAACCATTTGCTCCAAATCGCGGTTTGTTGCGGCAATCACTCGCACGTTGGTCTTCAGTTCCTTGGCACCGCCGACGCGCTGAAATTGTTGCTGTTGTAATACTCGCAGAACTTTGGCTTGAACGGACGGTGACATGTCGCCGATTTCGTCGAGAAACAGCGTGCCACCGTCGGCTTGTTCAAACTTGCCGATTCTGCGGTTGTCGGCCCCTGTGAAGGCACCTTTCTCATGGCCAAATAGTTCGCTCTCCAATAAGTTTTCCGGCAAAGCGGCGCAGTTAACTGCCAGGAATGGACAATCGGAGCGATCTCCGTACTGAACCAATGCCCGCGCCACCAGTTCTTTCCCCGTGCCACTTTCGCCTCGCACCAAGACGGACACATCCTGCTTTGCAACTCGACCAATCGATTTAAATACTTCCAGCATCGGGGTGCTGCGGCCGACAAACAAGTCGGTGTCTAGGGAATGGTCATCCGCGTCCGCTGACATTGCAACCGGCGTGCTAACCAGGCTTCGCATCTCAACGGCGCGGTACACCAACGACTGAAAAGTATGCATCTCCAAAGGCTTGGAAATGTAGTCGTAAGCGCCTAATTGCATCGCCTCAATCGCCGTCTCGCTACCGGCATCGGCGGTGACAAAGACGACTGGTAACTTGCGGTCGATTTCGTGAATTTCACAAAAGACTGCCAAGCCGTTCGTGTCGGGCAGTTGGATGTCCAGCAACACGACATCCGGCCGCTCGGTGGCAACCATTTTAATCCCCTCCACGGCGGTGGATGCAGAGAGGACTTCCGCTGATTCAGCCAAGAATTTGCGGACCACCACGTGGACAGAACGATCATCGTCGATGACCAGGACTTTTGACATTGACTCCAAGATCCATATGAACGGGGGAGGTTGAGTTCAGGTTGTCGCGCACGTAATGATCGGATCATGCATGCTTTCTGGCGGTTCTTAAGAGTGCACACCTTTCTGTCTTAGTGAGTCCCAAGGGGTGCTAGCACCGAAATCAAGCGGGCTAATGCAGCACTATCTGTGCCCGAATTGCGAGCTGCAAGAAAAAAAATACAAGCATTTTTGGCATGGATTTTGCTCGTGTTGGCGAGTTCGGTCATCCAGCGGATTGGTTGACGATGAATTTAGGGGGCACGCCACGTTTTTGCAATAAAAGTGGCGATAACTAGATTCGGAAATCGGAGCGAGCGAGTACAAAGAGATAAGGGGCAGCGAGCAGTCTACGGCCGATGCGCGATCAGCGACCACTCAGGTGGGCTGTAGAACTATACATAACTCTGCCGCAGGTATCGCGGCGGCTACCGCGCAAGAATGCACTAAGTACTAATGAGCGAAGCAAAACGTCCCACTGAGCGCTCAGCTAACGTTCCGTCTGCTCGACTTCAGCCATCAATGCAACAGCATGCTGCTGATTCCGTCGGCAACTCCGCGTCCGCTGGCAAGCAGGTCTCCGCAGCGACAAGCGTAACTTTTCCCGTTGTCGGTATCGGTGCATCGGCCGGAGGGCTCGGTGCACTCGAATGCTTTTTTCAAACGTTGCCCCGGCAACCTGGGGCCGCTTTTGTTGTGATCCAGCATCTATCGCCCGATTTCGATAGCCACATGAAAGAGATTTTGACGCGGCATTCACAACTGCCGGTAGCTGTGGCCGAGCATGGTATGTCGTTGGAGATAAATCATGTCTATTTGATCCCTCCCAAAAAGGAAATAGAAATACAATCTCGCTCGTTGTTGCTATCGCCACGTGCGACCGAGGGACTGTTGCGCCCGATTGATAGATTCTTTATCTCCCTCGCTCGAGATCTCGGCAAGCACGCGGTGGCTGTGGTTTTATCTGGAACTGGCAGCGATGGAACTGAAGGAGTAAAAGCGGTCCACGCCTCGGGAGGTTTGGTCATGATTCAAGACCAAGCTAGTGCGCAGTTTGGCGGCATGCCCCAGAACGCAGAAGCAACTGGCACGGGCTCCGTGTGCCTGCCACCGACGGAAATTTCTCAAGCTCTTGTTAGCTATATCGATAATGGCTTGCGGTTTGACTCGCCCACGCAGGCAGCTGGGAATCAACAAAAAACTTCAGCGATGCAATGTGCGTTTCGTCTGCTCAAAGAAGCTTATGGTATAGATTTTTCGTGCTACAAGGCAGGAACGATTCAACGCCGCATCAGCCGGCGGCAAGCGTTGCTGGGAATTAATACGACGGAAGCCTACATCGATAAGGTCGAGCAAGATAGTAAAGAGCTGGAGAAACTCCATCAGGATCTGCTCATTAGCGTCACGCGCTTCTTTCGTGACCAAGAAGCTTTTGACCAGCTTAGTAAGGAGGTTATTCCAAGAATTGTTCGCAATCATTACAATGGAATCATTCGTGTTTGGGTCGTCGGTTGCGCCACGGGTGAAGAAGCTTATTCTCTGGCCATGTTGTTTGATGAGGAAATTCGTCGTCAGCAAGCACCCGCGGAACTCAAATTGTTTGCCACTGACGCGCATCGAGAGTCACTCCGGATTGCTTCACGGGGGATTTATGGCGAGGAACAAATTAGCGGTCTCTCCGCCGAGCGTAGAGAACGTTATTTTCAGCCCCAAGGGAATAAATTCCAGGTTTCCAAAGCACTCCGCGGAATGATCGTATTCGCACCACACAATCTTATACGTGATGCCCCATTCACCCAGTTGGCATTGATCTCCTGCCGAAATCTGTTGATCTACCTTCGCCCGGCCGCACAACATAAGTCGCTCAGAATGTTCAACTTCGCGCTCGCTCCGCGGGGTTTTCTCTTTCTGGGACCCAGCGAAACTCCAGGCGAAGTCACCGAATTTGAACCCGTGGATCGTCGCTGGCGGATCTATCGGAAAATTCGTGATATTCGACTGCGGCTCGAAACTACCGCCACTTTTACAGCCAACAGCACAGGCAACCATCCGCAAGCACTCGCCATCTCCGATCATGCCAAACCTGAGCTTTCCCTCCTCTCTACTTATGACCAACTGCTCAGTAGATACATGCCTCCGGGAATCTTGCTGAGCCAAGAGCTTGAAATTCTTCATATTTTTGGCGACGCGGCTAGATTTTTGCGATTTCCCCAGGGAAGGATGACGTCCAAATTAATCGACGTTATCGTCCCCAGTCTTCGCCCCACGTTGCACGCTGCCATACTTCACGCCCAACGGGAGAGCAGCCTAGTAAAATATCGCCGTGTGCATCACCGAAACTCCGGCAAAGACGAACTGTTAACCCTGGTGGTGGAACCTTTTGTTGATCCTAATACCAAGCAGGGACAACTCCTCGTGCTGCTGCAGCCCGAACAGGAAATTAACTTTTCACGGGCGGGCGACGACGAAATCGCTGTGCCCAACACATCCGAAGCCACGCAGACGACTTCAGTCACTCTGATAAGTTCGCTCGATTCATCCTCCGCAGTCAACGTGCTGGAGGGGGAGTTGCAATCAATGCGAGAAAACTTGCAGGCCACGGTCGAGGAGATGGAGACTTCCAACGAGGAACTGCAGGCCGCTAATGAGGAATTGGTTGCTTCTAATGAAGAACTACAAAGCACAAATGAAGAGCTGCATAGCGTCAATGAAGAGCTCTACACGGTAAATGGTGAACATCAGCGACGTGTCGAGGAACTCACCCAAGCCAATGACGACATGGATAATCTATTGGCTGCGACAAAAGTTGGTGTGATCTTTTTGGACAGCGAATTGACCATCCGCAGATTTACCCCCGCAACTGCTCGCGTGTTTCATTTGCTGGAACGTGATATTGGTCGACCAATCGCCAGTTTTTCACAACAGATCAACCATCCTGCTCTGATCGACGATTTGCGAGATGTGTTGGCTTCTCGAACACCAAAAGAAATCGAAGCCAGTGATCAAGGTGGTGACGTTTTTTTGCTCAGGCTCAGTCCATACGAATCCAGCGTCGGTATCGAAGGTGTTGTTATCACCTTGATTAACATCAGTTCCCTTCGGGAGGCTCAACGGAGACTGCAGCGTGCTCAGTTCATGGCGGAGTCCGCGACCGATGGTTTTGCCTTGATCGATAAGGATTTCAAACTCTCTTACGCGAACTCGGCTCTGGCGGAAATGCTCCGCTATCCACTTAGCGAGCTGCACGAGATGTCACTGGAGAAACTGATTGAGCCGTCAGCGGCGGAGTTGTTTAGCAGGTTGGTGGATGCCAATTCAGAGCCAAATGAAAAATATCCCTTTCAAATTGACCTGGTCTGCCAGGATGGGAACCTGCTGCCGGTTGAAATCTGCCCCAGTATGTTGAAATTTGAGGGTGAGCACTACCTATTTTTGTGTATTCGTGATATCTCCGAACGTGAAGAGCACCGCTCACAGCTTGAGCAAATGGGGCGGATTGTCGACGCAGCCTATGATGCAATCATCGTTTGGCGTCCCGTCGACGGGATCCGTTCCTGGAATACCGGCGCTAAAGACCTATATGGCTATCGAGCGGAAGAGGTCGAGGGACGCGATGTGCACACGCTGTTGCAGACACAGCACAGCCTCTCCTGGGATGAAGTTCAAAATGAACTCGCCGCGGTTGGGCAATGGACCGGTACACTGCGGCAAAAAACGAAAGCCGGCCACGCGATCATCGTCTCAAGTCGGCACCAACTGTTGCGGGGGCCGGATGGCACGGCGCGAATCCTAGAGATTAATCGTGATATTTCTCGTGAACGACACGCTCAGGAAAAGCTAGAAGCGGCAAAACGGGAAGCGCAACAGGCGAATCACGCCAAAAGTGAATTTCTTGCCAGCATGAGCCACGAGTTAAGAACTCCTTTGACCGCGGTTCTGGGGTTCGCAGATATGTTGAACGCCGAACTCGAAAACGAAAATCAGCGGGAAAAGTTACGGACAATCAAAAAGAACGGCGAATACCTACTGTCTTTGCTTAATGACATCCTTGACCTTTCGAAAATCGAAGTCGGTAAACTTGAGATTGGACACGATCCAGTTGATTTATTATCACTGGTTCGAGACGTCGAGTCGCTGATGAGAATTCGTGCCGTCGAGGAGGGAATTCCGCTAACTTTCTCGTTCGAAACCCGCGTGCCAAAGGTTATTTATTCCGACGCAATTCGGATACGGCAGATTCTGGTAAACCTAATTAGCAACGCGCTTAAGTTCACTTCCGTAGGAAATGTTACCGTTTTGATCCGTCTTCGCCACGATGACGCCCGCGATGCTGAACTTGAGTTCGAAGTGCGCGACACCGGCATCGGCATGACTGAGAACGAATTGCAGCGACTGTTCCGACCCTTCGAACGCGGTTATCGAGCGCGTCGCCAACAATTAGGTGGGACCGGACTTGGGCTAAACATAAGTAAACGGCTCGCCGATCGACTCGGCGGTGACATTCGTGTCGCGAGCAAACTCAACCGGGGAAGTCAGTTCACGTTGGCGCTAAGACTCGATGTCAGTGAAGTCGAGGACCTTGTCGATGCTGCTCAGCATCTGCAAGCCCACACAACGCCGACTAATAATCAGCAACCAGCACAGGCTCCCATCGACGCGCGGATTCTCTTGGCGGACGACCGTCGAGATATCTGGCGAGTTGCCAGGTATTTTTTGGAGAAACACGGCGCCCGCGTGACAATCGCCGAGGACGGCCGACAAGCGGTTGATTTGGCTGTCGAAGCCGCCGAGCAGAAAGACCCGTTCTCAATCGTGCTAATGGATATGCAAATGCCGGTTATGAATGGCCAAGAGGCGATTGCCGAACTGAGGAGACTGAATTTTAGCATGCCGATAATCGCTCTGACAGCGGATGCTATGGAGGGCGAGCGGGAAGCATGCATTAAGATTGGGTGTGACGATTATTTGCCAAAACCCATTGATGGTCCTAAATTAGTAGCCACAGTCATCAAACATCTAGCCGCTCGTTAGCGATATAAACGTCTCTCCTGACTTGTACTTTTAACCAACATTGGCATCCTCACAGCGGCGGTGCGGTTGATACCTGGCAAAAGAAAAGACATGAAGAAAGTTTTGCTCGTTGTGATCGACGCTCTGGCAGCACGCGTTGTGGTTCCCGCGATGAAGGCTGGGCATCTACCTTGCTTGCATCGACTCGCCCAGCGAGGTGTCTTGCGGGAACGATGTACCTCCATATTTCCGTCAATACTCCCGCAGCAACCGCGGCTATCGCCACCGGTGTCTATCCAATGGATCACTTTATCGCGGGTGGTTTCTGGTATGATCGGCAGGAGGAGAAAGTAGCCTACTATGGTGATGATTTTTGGGTGGTCGCAAATAAAGGTGTCAATCAATTTTTTCATGAATTTCTTGTTGAATTAAATTTCCATCGGCTCCACGCGGATACGATTTACCAATGGGTAGAGCGAGCTGGGCTGTCTGCCGCGGTGATTAACTATATGTGGTTTCGAGGAGATCACACGCATCAAGTAAATCCCCCCCAGTTGTTAAAGGTATTGCCGGGTATTAATCGCGTCGACGCGGTTGAGGGTCCACAGGTTCTGGCGCTGGCAGATTTTGCTGCTTCTCGGCTGCCTGGCTCGGATCAGAAAATGCGAGCAACTGGCGGTGTGAAACGACGTTTTGGCTTTCATGATGAGACCACCGGTGAATACTTGCTCTGCTTGGCGGATGCGGTTCCCTTCCCGGATCTTACCGTGGCCTACTTTCCAAATAATGACTTTGTCAGCCACGAAAAATCTCCACAAGTCGCCGAGTCAACTCTCCGCTGCGTCGATTCGCAGCTGAGACAGTTTATTGATAAACGTGGCGGTTTGGATCGATTCTTAGAGGAATTCTCGCTGTTGGTTCTAGGTGATCACGCTCAAAGTAACATGGTGCCGAATGTTGACGAGATCGGCATCGATATGTGTCGCTTACTGGCCGATTTCAAGCTCGCGACCCCAGGTAAGCATCCTCAGATCTCCGATGAGTTGATTATCTGTCCGAACATGCGAGCTTGTCATGTCTACCTCAAGCCGCGAACATGTGCCCTTAGAGATCGTGTGGTAGAGCAATTGCTTTCAGAGCAGAAAATTGATCAAGTCATTTACCGCGATGGCGTGTGGGGAGCTACCGCGCTCGCAAGTAGTGTTGTTGTTGCTCAGGAAGATACCTTCCAGGTCCTAACGCGTGATCGGGGCCGCCTGCGTTTTTCTTTGGCGGCAAATGATTCGCATTCCGCGTTATCGGATGAGTATGGGAATCACTGGTATCTTGAAGGTGATCTAAGTTGCATCGATGCTCAAGCGATAGAAGGTAAACTTGTCTATAACGAGTATCCTAACGCTCTGGAACGAATTATGACCAGTTTTTCCCATCTTTCCGATGATATTTGGGTGACAGCCCGCGTCGGTTTTGAGTTTAAAGTCGCCGAAACATCTGTTCATGCCGGTGGCTCGCACGGGGCGCTAAACCGTGATGACTCGGAATCAGTGCTGCTGACCAGTGGGGTTCCTGCTGAAATTAAGATTCCCGATAATCCGCGCACAATCGATGTGGCCCCCTTAATACTGAGAATCCTTGGACTCGACCGCGAAGCCGATCGCTTAATTGCAGGACGGACAGCAGGTCCTGGCGGCTAATGGCTTGCAGAAACGTCCATACCCAAACGATTGGCCGCCCAATTTGCCATTTCGCTTGGCAAAGCCTGCCACGGTGCGTCTTCCTGCCGGATTGATTCAAGGAAACGTCGATAAATCTCTAACCGTTCCGGCGAGTCAAGATAATCGGGATGGGTCAATACCAAAGCCATGCCGCCAAAGCGACGAATTTCGCTAAGTTTACGCTGCCAAATTCGATCGGTCGATTCACCGAGCGTCACCAACAGCGTATGGTCTTGCGGCAGTGTGTAGGGCAGCTCAATGAACTTCCCAACTCGAAACGGCCACCAACTCTGTACGCCACCCGGCATCGCTTGAAACGGATCAATATCGAAGCAGGACGAGTCGTACTCGATATTCAACTGCTGCAGCCACGACAGATTGCGA
This sequence comes from uncultured Pirellulaceae bacterium, assembly GCA_964535475.1. Classification (GTDB taxonomy): domain Bacteria; phylum Planctomycetota; class Planctomycetia; order Pirellulales; family Pirellulaceae; genus Laterigemmans. The sequence continues at coordinate 3,383 of CAZHTX010000048.1, read as the reverse complement.
TGCACCATGGGAGCGCGAAATCCTACGGCTCCTAATTTTTCGATGGCTTGGTTAATGAAAGGAACGCGAGCATCAAACGTTTTCTTATTGAGAAATAACTTTCCATCATGGTTGTATCCATGGACTCCGATTTCGTGTCCCCGCTCGCGGAGTGAACGTATCAGCCCCGCGTCGGTCTCATATTTGTAAGGAACGATATTCCAGCAGGAACGAAACCCCAGCGTTTCCTCGATCTTTGCCAGACGGTCTATTTTTTCGACGCCCTCTTTGGTTTCAACATCATGGGTCAGAACCAATGAATACGGCGCGTTATTTGGCCAAACCGGGGCGTTTAAATTGGCCTGCCCGGCCAAGTGCTCAAGTAGTTCCGGTGGTAGATACCAGTCCCCGGTCGGACTGACTCGACGGTTTCGGGCTCGTTGTAAAAGTTGACGCGCGAAAATCGGCAGATAGGAGCGAACTTGGTAAAAGAGCTGAAATTGCTTTGATAGTTGAGCTCCTTTGATATCTTCGCCCAGCCAATGGCTGAGAGACGACGCCAACTGGCCGTCGAAGAGAAACTGTGTTTCGAGGTGGCCACCTGATTGATCGCTGGGGGCAAGTGTCATCGTGCTAAAATTCCTCGCACTGCTTCAAATGCCGTGTTCGCGATTGCCATGCGGATCTTCGAGTACTGATGGGTATAGCGGCCAAAATGAACCAGTTGACCACCAAACTTACTCTTGAAATCGCGCGGCCCGTAAGCTTCGTCTGGCCATCCGGCTCCACCAAAATCGTAGAGTTGGATGTCATTCTCGGCGCACCACTTGATTTCTTCCCAGGTCAGCAAATCAAACGGAAAAACGCCACGAGGACGCAGGCTGCCACCATACCAGGCAAAAAAACGCCCGCGATAGATCAAGCCAATTCCGCCGGCTATGTCTTCGTTCCCAAGTGTCGCTACGCGAATTTGAATCATCTCGGGAGGAAGATTCCTCAATACGGAATGAAATAGCTCAATGGAGGCCAAGGGGATTCTTGATCGCGCATAACTGGAGGTAATCAACGGATAAATTCTTTCCATACCTTGTTGTGATTCCAGCAAGGAAATCTCAACGTCTTTGCGCTTCGTTTTCGAGATGCTGTTGCGGGCCGATTTGCTCAGTTTTCGCCAGAGCGTATCGGCATCAACACTCGTGTCGACGATGTAGTTTAAGTAGTCCCGAAATTCGTAATTGCATTGCTGCAAAGGTTCCTGCTCTCGGCAGGGTGCGCTAATTGCGCGTACTTCCGCAAAGAGAGTCCTGTAACGCATTTGGCGATCGTGTCGCAGAATAAGCGTCTCTAACGCGGCGCGGCCGCGAGTGTCTGCCGCGCACAGAGGTTCGGCGTAGCAGATCGAACGCGAGGCAACGCGACTGGCCATACCCTCTAGCGTCGATACCTTGACCGCTGGATGCAAGGCGAGCAGCTCGCCGCTCTCGTCGATCGCGGCGCAAGCCAGATTCTCATGCTTGGGCGTCTCATTAAAGGATCGTAGCATCGAGCTCAGATGAAAGACTGTTCCTTTGGGGTGGTCATTCACAAATCGATCCCACCGCATCGGATCATCCTCAGGTGAGATGATGCGAAACTCACCCGCGCTCATTTGCGACACCATTTTCCGTCGCGAACGACGTGGCAGGTGCAATCGCATTTCCACAGACCCGCGTTGTGGAGCTTTTGTTTTAAGCGATGGGGAATCGCATCAAACAAAATGCCGCGAAGATCATAGCCAATATTGCTGACCGAGATGGAAACATCCAATGATCGCACGTGGTGCCACCAACCACGCGGAATGAAAATCATTTCCCCCGGCTGTAACACAATGCGATGTTTCCTGGCTTCGGCAAACTCGGGGAACTTTTCGGCGTCGTAGTTTTCCAGATCCACCTGGCTGATCGTCGTGCCCTGGTCGAACTTTTTGCTCGGATACATCTTGGCCGATTCCGCGGGAGCGACGAGATGTAGTAATTTGCGCCCCGCAATCTGCGCCAGGATATTATCACCCCAATCGATGTGAAAGCCGGTCACAGTACCAGCGGGGCCGATCCAGCCGACCGTGGAGGACTTTATTTTGTGCTGGTCAAGGAGCGAAAAATCAACATCCTTTCTTAACTCGGGGAATTCATCAAACAGGCGAAATACGGACAAGTAAGCGGTCTTGCCGTCCCCAGCCTTGGATTGCATCAATTGGCCAACAAAATCCTTAAAGCTTTGTGAGCGAAAACCCGTTTCGCCCTGCATGACATTGCCCTCCTCTAGCAAAACCTGCTGGTCGGAAGCCATTTGATGAAAGAACTCAAGACTCCAACGTTGTCGGGCGCCCCATTCAGACATCATCTGACGCATCAACAGGGGGCGATTCTTGTGAATGTATTTATGGAGGAAATCTGTCGGCGAGATCTTATCAACAACGTCAATTTCGTGGGACGAATGCTCGGTTTCAACGGGAGTTTGTACTGGCGACAACATCGGAGTGGCTGGTCGACTGAGGAGTTGGATTTCCAGAAGAATCGGGGGCGGTAGATTGCTCTCTATGACCACCCAATAAGCTTACATACAGGCTAACCAAAATATGCTCTTGATGTGACCAAGCAAGGCTATTTTCAATTTTTTCCCGACCGAATTGACCCATTTCTTCCGATAGTTGGGGATCGTCAATGATTTGCTTGATTAAATCGGCCATTTCGGGCACGTTATTGTCACTGGCGTAGAGCGCAGCCCGGCCGGCGGTGATCCGATTTTCCTTTGTATCGAAGGCAACGGTGGGGCGTCTCATTGCCATGTACTCCATCGTTTTAATCGTTGTACAGCTATCGTTGTAGGGATTGCTGGGATCGGGTGTCACGCAGACGTCAAACGCCGCGATGTAGCGGGGGACTTCAGCGAAATCAACAAAGCCCGTGAATTGAATCGAGTCAGCTACGCCTAATTCGTCGGCCAATTGGTGCAGCGTCGAAATCGCTGGACCGGAGCCAACGACGACCCCTTTGATCTCTGGACGACTTTTCCTTAACTCTGCCAGAACCTCCACAAACTTTTCTACCCCATCCTGGATACCGATCACGCCGACGTAGCCGATGACGATTGAGCCGGCAGGATGAATTCCTGGCATTGGAGTGATGTCAGGTTGAAACATATCATGCGGACCGTTGCGAACCACAACGCAGCGCTGGGGCGAGGCGCCGCCCCGTTCAATTTGCACGTTTCGCTGGGTACTGTTTGTAGAGATCAGCGCATTGGCCGTCTTGCAAGCAAGTCGCTCAAAGCCGTGCAGCAGCCGATTGATCAAAGCATTTCCATGTCCTTGGTTTTGTGCTTGATACAATTCAGGCGATAGGTCATGCAGGTCGACAACGAAC
>CAZHTX010000047.1:6423-19423 GCA_964535475.1 uncultured Pirellulaceae bacterium | reverse complement strand
GGCAAGGCGTCGACGTAAGTGTTCTTCAATTTCATCGCTTGACGGTATGCCACCACCTTGGCTGGCAGATCGTGCATCGTCGCCAACTCGCCTAACACATCGGCATCGGTGCTGGCACCCGTCTTGGTTTTCTTAATAACCGGCAGTCCCAAATGTTCAAATAAGATTACGGCCAGCTGTTTGGGACTATCAATATTAAACTCGCTGCCCGCCAAAGCGTGAATCTCCAGCCGCAGGCGGTCGATCTCCGTGGTAAAGCCGCGGCTCAATTCTTGTAAAGTTTCAACATCGACATAGATGCCGTTGAACTCCATTTCGGCCAAGACTTCGATCAGCGGCATCTCCAAGGTGTCAAACAATTCGCCCAAACCTTCCTGACGCAATCGCTCGGCCAGCAGAGGTGCGATCTGCAGCGGCACGTCGGCGTCCTCGGCAGCGTAGCGAGCGACCAGCTCCAAGGGAACTTCATCCATTCGCTTTTGCTGTTTGCCCGTGCCGATCAATTCCTTAATCGAAATCATGGTGTGATTGAGATAGCGGAGCGCGATATCGTCGAGCGTATGATTGCGACGTCCGGGCTCGATGATATAGTCGGCCACCATAGTGTCGTGCCGGACCCCTTCCACGCGGCTGCCACTGCCTCGCAAGACGACCAGATCGTATTTGATGTTTTGCCCGATCTTGCCGATCTTCGGATTTTCGAGGACGGGGTTTAAGATTTCAATCACAGCTTGTTCGTCCAGCACCGGATCACCGGCGGGAGCCCGCACCGGGATGTAGACCGCTTTACCAGGTTCCCAAGCGACTGAGATACCGACCAGATCACTATGCCGAGGGCTGGTGCTGGTCGTTTCCGTATCAATGCAGATGCTGTCTTGCTGTAACCAAATTTCCACCAGACCGCGAAGCTCGTCGAGATCAGTGATGCAACGATAGCCGCTGAAATCGATCGGCGAGAGTTCGTTCGCTTGCGGAACGCCCTCACCCAAAACTTCCGCCACGCGCCCTTTCAAACGCCGAAAACCAAACTCGTCGCAAAGCGTTTCGAGTCGCTTTAAATCGGCGCGGCCGACGCGTCCTTCCGCCCACGGGATGGGCAGCTCGAACTCGGTTTCCAAACGTACCAGAGTTCGCGAAAGCAACGCAGCTTCTTGCCCCTGTTCGATGTTCTGGCGACGCTTGGGACCGCTGATGCTGGCCGTATTGGCGAAGATGTTTTCCAGCGTATCAAACTGTTCCAGCAGCTGTTTTGCCAACTTGGGACCGACCAGTGGGATGCCCGGTACGTTATCAACCGGATCCCCAATCATCGCTTGGTAGTCGACCACTTGATCAGGCCGGATGCCCCAGTCTGCTTGCAGTTCCTCAATTCCCATTTCCGTATTTTTGCGAATGTTATACAGCTGCACGCGATCGGTGATCAGCTGGCGACAATCCTTATCGCCGGTGACCACCAGGCAGCGTCCCCCCGCTTGCTCAACCTGCTTGGCAACCTTTGCCAAGATATCATCCGCCTCATATCCGCCGCACTCCAACCGGCTGATGCCCAGCGCCTCGACAACGCGATGAATGAGGGGGACTTGTTGCCGCAGATCCTCCGGCATCGATTCCCGATTCGCCTTATATTGCGGATACAGTTCGTTGCGGAACGTCTTTTCCGACTTGTCAAACGCGCAAAACAAATAATCAGGTTCTTTACGAATCAGCAATTCTAGCAAGTCGCCGAGAAAGCCATGCACGGCCGCCACGGGCAGGCCGCTGGGGCTGCTCATCGGGGGCAAAGCATGGAAGACTTGGTAAATCAGAGAATGGGAATCGACGATCACGACCAGTCGATCGGTCAAGTCGTTAGGATCATCGTTGGCCTTCGCGGTTTGCGTCCGCGGAGAGCTGGCAGCTGTGGCATCGCTATCAACGGTATCGCTATTAGCGGCATGACTGTTAGCGGCTTGCTGTTGCGACTCGCGCACGCTGGGGGCCTGGGCCGCGTCTCCCGGGGCGGCAGCTTGCCCCGTGGTGTCTCGCTGTATCGCATTTTCGCCCGTCGCATTTTCGCTCGTAGTATTTTGGCCCGTCGTATTTTTTGGGGCGGGCGGTTCGTCATCAAAGCCCGCGAACGACTGTTGACGAGGCTGCGAAGCGGCAGACTGAGGGTCAGAAGCGTTGTGCGAGTTTGATTTTCGGGGCATGTTGGAAATCGGGGCAAAAGCGGAGCAACGAAGGCGGACAGCCCTCTGTTGTACCCTTACCGCTGGCGACTCCCAAGGGTTTGTTAGCCCAGCTTTTTCAAAACGCCGTTACTGTCGCCAAAGGAGCTAACCCGCGCCCCCATCGCTTGCAGCATCCAGACGTACAAATTGCACAGTGGCGTGTGATTGGGATACCGGATGTGGCGACCGGGGCGAATGCGTCCGCAGCCCGATCCGGCCAGCAGGATCGGCAAGTCGTCATGGTTGTGACGATCGCCGTCACTGATCCCGCTGCCGTAGAGCAGCATGCAGTTATCAAGCAGCGTGCCATTTCCTTCGCGGATTGCCGTCATGCGTTTCAGCAAGTAGACAAAACTCTCCAAGTGAAAGCGGTTGATGGCGGCAATTTTTTGCTGTTTCTCGGCACTCTTGCCGTGATGGGAGCAATCATGATGTCCATCGGAAATCCCAATCTCGGGATAACCGCGATTGCTGCCCGCGTTGGTAAACATGAAGGAGACGATCCGCGTGCTATCGGTCTGCAGGGCGAGAGCCAGCATATCGAGCATTAATTCGGCATGTTTGGCCATTTCGCGAGGAACACCGGCCGGCCGCGGATAATCGGGAACACCATCCTCGCCGATCACCAATTTCTCGGCCCCGACGTAACGTTTCTCCACGTCGCGGACGCTGTATAAGTACTCGTCTAATTTGCGTTTGTCGGTTTGCGGCAATTTTCCCCGCAGATCGTTGGCATCTTCCAGTACAAAATCGAGCACACTCTTGCGGTACTTTTCTCGCACCGTTTTGGCTTTGCGAACGTCCCGCACGGTTTGGCCGGCGAACAACCGATCAAACACCGCCCCCGGGTCGATCTCTTTGGCCATCGGGCTGGTGCTGCTCCGCCATGACATGTTGGAAGCATACGCGCAACTGTAGCCGCTGTCGCAGTTGCCGCTCTGGGCGCTTGGTTCCAACCCTAATTCGAGCGAAGGAAAGCGGTTGTTGCCACCCACCTCCGCGGCAGCAACTTGGTCGACCGAGACACCATTCTGAATATCGGCGCCATTAGTTTTTCGCGGATGGGCCCCGGTCAAAAAGGCCGCCACGCTGCGGGCGTGATCGCCGCCCCCATCGCCGTGGGCAAAAGCCCCATCGAGGGTCAGTCCAGTCAGCACGTTGATATCTTTTTGGTATGGCGCCAGCTGTTCCAACGTTCGCGGTAAATCATAATTGGCACCCTCGCGATGGGGTTTCCAGTCTGGCATGTGCATGCCATTAGGAACGTATAAGAACGCCATCCGCAAGGGATGCGGCGTGGCCACCGCGGCGGCTGATAACAGACGCGTGGGCAGCATCGCATCGAGCACTGGCAGGGCGAGCGCAGTTCCTAAACCACGCAACACCGTGCGGCGGTCGAGACTTTTGGCACCAGTCGTCATGATCAGCGTTCTCCCTGGTTTTGAAAGGGTGGGCTGGCGACAATCCCAGCAATGATATAGGCAAAGCGATAATCCTTGCTCTTGGCAGCGAGCAGGATCTCATCGATTGCACACTTGTCATAGTATTCTAATCCACGCCCTAAAGCGTAAATCATCAGCTTTTCGGTTAAGCAACGCACGAATTGCTCGCGTTGTTTGCCCGCCAGATGTGATCTCAACTGCTCGACACCTTGGAAGGCGGTCCCGTCCGGTAATTGTCCGGAGGCGTCGATCGATTCGTCTCCGTCGCGAGTTCGCCAACGCCCGATGGCGTCAAAGTTTTCCAGCGCGAACCCCAGCGGATCCATCATGTTATGGCACGCCGCGCAGGCTGGGTTGGCGCGATGCTGTTCCATCCGCTCGCGGAGCGTGCCCGACAAAGCATCTTGTTCTAATTCGGGGACATCGGGTGGCGGTGGCGGCGGAGGCATGTTGAGCAAATTCTCCAGAATCCACTTGCCCCGTTTCACCGGCGATGTCCGCGTGGGATTGCTGGTTACCGTCAAGACGCTGGCGTGAGTTAGCAAACCAGCGCGTGGCGTCCCCCGCAGCGAAACCTTGCGGAATTGCTCTCCCTCCACTCCGGGAATCCCATAAAACTCGGCCAGTGATTGATTGAGGTAAGTGAAATCGCCATCAATTAAGGTGGTCACCGGCAAGTTACCACGCAGCACCCCGGCGAAGAACGTCAGCGTCTCACGTTGCATCGCTTGCCGCAGCGGGGGCGTGAACTGGGGAAACTTGCCTTCATCGGGCTGCATCGTTTCCAAGCTCCGCAGCTGTAACCATTGGCCGGCAAAGTTGGTGATCAAGGCGTTGGAGCGACCATCTTTGATCATCCGTGCGACTTCGCCGCGGAGCACATTGGGCTTGCTCAGTTGGCCCTGCCAAGCCGCTTTAAGCAAGCGATCATCGGGCATGCTGCTCCACAGAAAATAACTGAGCCGAGTGGCCAGTTCAAAGTCGGTCAAGGGACGCGGCTCGCCGTCGGGGCCCAGCGGTTGATGACGCTCGACTTTGAACAAGAAATGTGGCGATACCAGGATGGCTTGCAAAGCGACTTGAATGCTCTCGTCGAAGCTGCCACCATCGCTGCGGACGGCGGCGGCCAACTCGCAAAGGCGATCGACTTCTTGTTTATGAGCTGGCCGGCGATATGCGCGACTCATCAAACGTTCCAGCACTAAGCGAGCGGCCTTGTCGGCTGACAACTGCGCCGATGGCGTGGCAAAAATGATCTGGCGATGACTGGCTGGTAACTTGGTCGATGGGATATAGCGGACTCGATTGTCCTGGCCGCTGAGTTCGGTGTGCACAAGGTGGAGATTGCGGTCGGTCTTGGTTTCCGGCTCCCAAAAATCATTGATAAATCCGATCTCGAGCTGATGTTTGCCCAAGCGCGTGCGAAATTGGACAGTGAACTCCTCGGGGTCGCTGTTGGGAACATCGATGATGGCCAACGCATCACCGTCGAGTCGAACTTCCATCTTGACCGGTTCGTCACCCCCTTGATCGCCGTAAGCGGTGATGGTGAGTGTGTAGTTGCCCGGGAAGGGCAGGTCGGGGGCGAAATCGACAAAGCCGCGGGAGTGAATCCCCAGGGCACCGCGGGACGCGTTAAACTTTTCCGCTCCTTTTAATTGGCTGGCTGCCAACGTTTTTAAATAGAGGTCGGTCGGCGGAGGCGTCTTAATCGCTTGGCGGCTGATCTCGTCAGCGGCCAGCAGATATTTTTCCATCAGCAAAGGGGGTAACGAGAGCACATCACCCACGTTGTCGAATCCATAGCCGACATCATCACCGGGGAAATTTATCGCCGCTGCATGGTCCACTCCCAACAGGTCGCGAACCGTGTTGCGATATTCAAACCGGTTCAACCGCCGCATGACCACCTTGCCCGCGTTGGGATTTTTTACGCAGTCGACCGCGTTGGCAAAGTCATCGATGAGGTTGGCCAAACGGAGGCGAATTTCTTCCGGCATGCTCTCCGCATCGGCCGGCGGCATCGCTCCCAAACGAACTTGGCCGAGCGCCCGCATCCACATCTTGCGGTTGTTCAGAATGGCATCGGGAGTTGCATCGGCAGCCAGCAGCACATCCCCTTCGCCCGCACTTGCGCCGTGGCAGTCGTAGCAATAGGTCCGCAGCAAAGGAACTAACTCTTCTTCAAATGCACGCTGTCTACTCGCTTCATCACCCCGCGCCGCAGGAGTGAACAGCGCCCCCAACAGGCAAGCACCGAGCAGCAACCGAAAAACGAACCCGCTCGCCACGCAAGCACGCGAGAGATCGCTAGCCGGAACCGAACTTCCTGAAAAATTCATGACTGCCTGATACCTCTTGTGCCGCAAATCGACTGCGCCTACCCGAGTGCATTATAAACGGCCTGGCAAGCAAAAGGTACTTAAGAATGGTGGAAAGTCACCTCCCCAGGCTACCGCGGCAGCCCGGCTCTGGCCTCCTTTTCGTCATCCTCGCTAGAGTCGGAATAGTCAGGGTCGGAATACTCAGGTTCGACGACGCTGCCTTCCACGGTTCTGGGATCGTTGCGGTACGACTGGTAACCTTGCTGGGAATCGACGTAAGTAAACTGCATCTTGCCAGCAAACCGCCGTGCTAAAGCAGCAGCAATCGGACGTCGCGTGGCGGGGATCAGCAACGCGAAGCCAAATAAATCAGTCAACAATCCAGGAGTCAGCAAGAGGGCCGCGGCAAAGGCGATCATCAAGCCATCGCGGATTTCGGCCGCCGGTAGCTTGCCAGCTGCTGCCGAGCTGCGAAACCGCTGCAAAGCTCGCAGCCCTTCCGCACGAGCCAACAGAGTACCGATGATTCCGGTTACAATTACCAGGCCAATGGTGGCCAGAATCGAGGTCTTGTCAGCGATCCACAACAACAAGAAAAACTCGATCAGCGGGATCAAGATAAACGCGAGCAGTAATTTTCCCAACATTTTCCGGGTCCATTCGTAATGCGTATGATAAGCGCTGGTCATCGGCCGGTTTGACAGTCGAGCCAGTCGTTTATTTGATGTGTTGCAACTAACGGGCCAGAGCCATTCGGCGGGGGCCCCCAAGCGAGGTTGCTTTCGCACTGAAAGCCCACGCGAAAGCGCTCGATCCGACAGCATCAACGTACCAAGGGCTCGCAATTTTCGGGCGGGTAATTCATGCTAGCCATCCAGAGATAAGGATAAGTGATTTGACGCTTGCTGCCGTGGAACGGCGAAAAAAAAGTTGTCCGGGAATTATTTTTTCCCGCAGACGTTATCCGTGGTTGCTGTCGGCGGCCCGCGTCGGATTGGCAGTTCGACTCGCCGATGCCGCTGCACGCCTTGCCGCTGAGCCGATTGCGATTGCGATTGCGATTGCGACTGGCCGCCATGAACAAGCACAAATCACCGCATTTTGGTTGAAGACGGATCGTTGAGTGGCTACTGAACGTTTTACTACCGAGTCGCAGTCGGCGGCAATTTTTGCCGGTGTACGGTTTACCGAAGTTTCCACGGGTGCCAGCGGAAATCTAGCAGGCTGGCTGGCCTTGCCCGAGCGCTCGCAAGCCCGGGTGGCTTGCGTGTTCGTCCACGGTTTGGGCGAACATGCGGGGCGTTACCGGGAGCTGGCCCAAGCGTTGGCGTTAGCGGGTGTTGCCAGTTTGGCGTTCGACTTGCCAGGCCATGGTTTATCACCCGGTCGCCGTGGTGCACCGTCCAGCTACGATGCTATGCTCGATGATATCGATCACGCTCGGAAAACGCTAAAGGCCCACTTGCCGAGCGTTCCTCAGGTGTTGCTAGGGCACAGCATGGGCGGCAATTTGGCGATTAACTATTCGCTTCGCTGGCCGCACGATTTGGCGGGCATTATTTTGGCCGCTCCGATGATGTTGCCGGCGAACCCACCCAAGCGTGACCAGATCTTTGCGGCTTGGCTGACCGGCAAACTGCTCCCCTTCATTCGCTTTCGCACCCACGTCACGCCTGATCGATTGACGCATGACCCCGAGCAGATCGAACGGCTCGCCAATGATCCGCTAATGCACAATCGCATGTCACTGCGGCTGGGGACGCAGTTGTTAGCACAGGGGCGTTGGAGTCTGGACCAGGCTGGCAAACTGCGCTTGCCATTGCTGGTGTTGCATGGTGAGGAAGATACGCTGACCGAGTCGCAGGCGAGTCACGCGTTATGCATTCGCGTGGGAGAGCAGGCGGAGTTTTTCAGCTTTCCGCAGATGTACCATGGACTGTTGTATGAACGCGAGCGGGCGGACGTGTTTGCCCGCATTATCGCTTGGCTCACGGGCCGCTGGGGACAGCCGGCGGATTCGTAGGCAACAGCCGTTCGACAGTTTGTCCAGCCAGCACCGGTGGCACGGGACAGTCCAGCAAGTCGGCCACGCCACGGAGCAATTCCGCTTCGGCCGGGCGAACCTTGCCATCGGCGCATACGGCCACCGTGCAAGCCGACACAATCTGCTCACGCAACTTGGGCGAAGCGGTCCGCAGTAACTTCAGCCCCTTCTCCAGTTCACTCAGCTTGCACTCGGACCTCGGGAACCAAACCGGTTTGGCCGCCTCCACCAACTTGCTGGCCAAGGCGAACGCTTGGCGTGCTTCGGTTTCCTCATGCCCGGTGTGGGACAGCATGGAAAGCAGCAAGGAAACAGGCGCGGTCAGACGCTGCAGCCCGTAGTACCGGGTCACCGGCGAGGCAATTCTTTTGAAGCGTGAAGCAAGGTGGCGATGGATGACTCGCGATAACGCCCATTCAAATACAGTGATCTGCTCGTCGGCTTGAACCAACGCCCAAAAGCAAGTTTCGAACTGCGCGAATTGCGGCGGCGACATTGATTGCAGGGCGGGAATCGACATGTCAACCAGTGGCAGGCGGAGCCGCACGTCCAGGTTGCGGCAGTGGGGTGCTAGCTTTACCGCCAATTCGATCACATGGGATTCAATCTGACCTTCGAGCGATTCCACTTGCTTGTTCATGGTCGCCTGGTCGCGATCAAACAGGAGGGCGAAGATTAACGCCCGCGAACCATAAGGATCGCGGGCAACCTGTTTGAGCTGCGGCGGCACCGAGCCGATGAGATTGCGGGCATAGACTTGGTGCGCCTGGCTGGGCTCGCCCACCCGTCGCATCGCCTCCTCGACCGCTGCCGCCGTCACCAGACCGGCTAATTGAATGGCGGGTAAACCGCCTGCTTGCCCAGCTGCAACGCCTGCTTGCCCAGCAGAAGCGTTTGCTTGAGCGGCCCCGGCGTTTTGTTGGCCGGCAAAATTCGCTCCCCCAGCTTCCGTCGCGGAGAACCGGCCTTGGCGTTCCACGGGTGCCTTGATGACGGGGAAGACACCGTCCCAATCGGGTTCCACGGCCAAAATTCGCATTGGCAGTGGCGGGTGCGTGGCAAAAAAACTAGCGAAACTTTTGTTTAGGGCGGCGGCAAAGAACAGGTGACTCGCTTCCGCCGCGCTGTCATTCTTGAGGACTGAACCTTGGCCCCGCGCGCCGATCCGTTTGAGTGCACCCGACAGACCGGATGGATTGCGAGTGAACTGCACCGCCGAGGCGTCGGCCAAGTGCTCCCGTTGCCGGCTGACCGCCGCTCGAATCAGGCTGCCGATGAACACTCCAATCGCGCCAATCACGACCATCAAAGCGGCCAAAGCAAAGATCACAATGATGATTTGGCCGCCGTTACCTCCTTTGCCTGAGCTGGAACGACCGCCACCGGCGATGCTCCCGCGGCCAAAGATGTGAAATAGCGCGCGGCCGGTTAGCCCTAGTAACACGATTCCATGCAGGATCCCGATCAAACGAATGCCCAATCGCATATCGCCATTAAGGATGTGGCTGAACTCGTGAGCAATGACTCCTTGCAGTTGATCGCGGCTGAAAGCGTCGACGGCGCCACGTGTGACCCCAATAACGGCGTCGCTGGGCGAGTAACCGGCGGCGAAGGCGTTGATTCCCTTTTCATCCGCCAACAGGTAGACCGGGGGCACCGGCACGCCGGCGGCGAGTGCCATTTCCTCGACCACGTTAAGCACGCGAATTTCGGCGAGATCTTCCGTGTTGGGATAGATCAGCCGACCTCCCAGACCCTCGGCGACCGTTCTGCCACCGCCGCTCCTCAGGGTGACGACTTTATACATGCTGCCCAGCACGATCATCAGCACGGTCAGCAACCCCACGGCGATCGTCGCTCCCCAGCGCATTGCCTCCGGGGACTGCGAGTCTTCCATCGAGAAGAAAAAGTCGATTAAGAAATAAGTGGCCAGCGAGGTGGCGGCAACGATCGCGCAAATGGCAAACACAAACACCGCCACCAGCCGCACTGTCTGACCACGCGCTCGCTCCTGCCGTTCAAAAAAATTAGTCGCCATTAGCTAAATGAAACCGTGGGCGTTTGGTTAATTTTTTCGCTGTCAAACTCCAACAATTGGCGGTCTTGCCCGTGTCCAAACAGGTTGGCAAAAATCACCGGCGGGAACGTTTGCTTGTAGGTGTTGTAAGCCGTGACGGAATCATTGAAGGCTTGACGAGCAAACCCAATGCGATTTTCCGTGGAAGTCAGTTCCTCGGTTAGTTGGGCCATGTTCTGGTTCGCTTTGAGGTCCGGGTACGCTTCCGAGAGTGCGAACAGGCGTCCCAAGGCGCTGTTTAAACCACCTTCCGCGGCTGCCAGTTGTTGCATGGCGGCCGGGTCGTCCAAGTGTCCAGCAGCATTTTGCAGTCCACCGACCGCCTGATTACGGGCTTGAATCACAGCCTCCAGCGTCTCTCGCTCGTGGCTCATGTATCCTTTAACCGTCTCGACCAAGTTGGGGATCAAATCGTGTCGCCGCTTGAGCTGTACCTCGATTTGGGCGAAGGAATTTTCCACGCGATTTTTCAGCGTTACCAGGCGGTTGTAAATGCCCACCCCATAAGCGGCGATCGCCAATCCAATCATCAACAAAACGCCGAAGGTGATCAGTATCCAAAGCATGAGAGATTACTTTTTCGAGTGAAACCGCACCAATTTCAACGGACAAGGCTACCCCCTTATGGCGATGTGCGGTGATCGCCTGGTGGCACCCGTAGTGTAAGGCAACTTTGACGCTGATGCGAGGCGCGGCTGCGGACAAGTTTTGCTCGGATTGGCATTTGCCCCGCGTGTTTCCCCGTTAATTTGCCCCATGCTCCCTTCATGATTGCCGCAAAAGTTGCCAAGATGCTGGCGGTGGCAAACTTCTTCGTTTTTTAGGATTTCCCATGGCTCGCAACGAACAGCTAATTCGCCAACACCGAATTCTGCAACTGCTCGAAGAGACTCGTTACGGGAAATCGCTGGACGATATTCGCGAGGATCTCGTCGGCGACATGGGGCTGACTTCCCTGCACGAGCGGACCGTGCGACGCGACGTCGAGGCCCTGCAGGTCGCCGGTTACGACATCGTGACCGAGCAAACCCAGCGGGGTAAAGTCTGGAAAATGGGGCGGACCGACCGGGGAATTCACAGCATTAGCGCCTCGGCCACCGAGCTGATCGCGCTCTCGATCGGGCGCGATTTACTCTATCCGCTGGTGGGAACCTCCTACTGGCAAGGCATCGAGTCATTCTGGAACAAAGTTCGCGAAGTGCTGCCCGACGGAGTTTATGAGCACTATCAACGCTACCGCAAAACGCTCTGCGTGTTCGGTACGCCGAGCAGAAAATATGAGTCCAAAGAAGGGATTCTAAGAGCGATTAATCGGGCGGTCAGCGAGCATCGCGTGGTGGAAATTGTCTATCAGAGCGTGGGGAAACCAGAGACCGAGCGAATGATTGAACCTTATGGCTTGGCCGTCTATCAGTCCAGCATCTACGTGGTTGCCGCAGCCAGCGAAGTCACCGACCCGGAGCAGCGGCTGCGGCACTGGAAATTGGATCGCTTCCAAAAAGCACACGTCACTGATCAATATTTTCGCGTCGACCCGTCTGTCAATTTGGAGTCGCATCTTGGCAAAAGTATCGGAATTTTCTCAGGTGAACAAACCGAATCCGTAATCATCCGCTTGGGACAACGAGCCGCCGGCTGGGTTCGCGAAGACCCCTGGCACCCCGACCAAATCTTGCAGCCAGAGAACGAACTCCAAGAGTCTGAGACTGATGGCGAGTCTGAGGGTGAGGGCGCGCCTGAGGGTGAGGACGCGGAAGCGGCGAAGCCAGGGGCGGCGACGTGGTTGTTTACCGTACCGGCGGCTCATCCCCGCGAACTATTGCCGAAAGTGTTGGCCTTGGGGAGTGACGCCGAAGTCTTGGAGCCAGCCTCGTTTCGCAACGCCGTGCAAGAGGTCGTGGGCCGCTTGGCTGCCACGTATCGCCTGACTCCCGAGCCGGCAGACTTAACTCCCGAGGCGTAAGGTGTAATACCCCAGCCGTAAGAACTGAGCCGTAAGAACTGAGCGTGGGTGGGACCGCCAGCGGTTCAGTGGGGCAAGTCGTCCGGGAATGGATCAGGCAACAAGTTGAGCTTGTCGGGACTTTGTTCGGCCGCCGGCCAACGGGCCGGCGAAGCGATTTTACTGGCGCTGCCGGGCAACACTGCGCGGTCCATGCGATAGCAATAAGCCAGCGTCGGGCGACGATCTGATAGTTCACCGCTGGCATGCACCTCGGCGATCACCCGTTGGTAAAGATTTGCTTGTCCGGCGCCCCGGTAACCCTCGATGGCGTCGAGCACTTGCAGGGTCAAAGGGACATCCGGCACCGCCAATTCCCACAATTGCCCGCAGACTACTCCAGGACCCTCAACGAGAGCCGGGTAGGGGCCCAAGTCAAACAGCTGCCCTCGCAGAAAGCCAGGCACAGTTCGCAGCGCAGGTCGCGGCCACTGTTGCCCACGTGATTGGCCCAGTTGGAGTGTCCCGTAGACAAAAAAATGGGTCACCATCTAACGCTCCGGGTTGCCGTCAAACGGTTCCGGTTGAACGACATCAAGCGGCAAAGGGTGGTCCATATTGAAGCTGGCTTTCATTAAATTTTCAATCATCTCAGTCCGCCCCAGCGAATCTTCAATGGCAGCATCGTAATGGTTGCAATTGTTCTTCGATGTGGTGCTTGGCTTTGCATTCGCGTCCCCCGTGGCGGAGCGGGACGCAGAGCTTGGCGGTTCGAACTCGCTCGTCGGAGGTGACATTGATGTGGCAGTGGTGCTTGCCGAGTTGGTGCTTGCCGGTTTTGTGCTTAAAGCACGTGGGCTCTTATGCAACACCGTTTCGGCAATCGCCTCTGTGTTAGCGGTTCGCGTGTTGGTTGGTTGTGTGTTGGTTGGTTGTGTGTTGGTTGGTTGTGTGTTGGTTG
>CAZHTX010000047.1:0-6323 GCA_964535475.1 uncultured Pirellulaceae bacterium | reverse complement strand
TTGTGTGTTGGTTGGTTGTGTGTTGGTTGGTTGTGTGTTGGTTGGTTGTGTGTTGATTGGTTGTGTGTTGATTGGTTGTGTGTTGATTGGTTGCGTGTTGATTGGTTGCGTGTTGATTGGTTGCGTGTTGATTGGTTGCGTGTTGGCTGCTGCTCTGCGATCGGGAAAGGGAGGCATCACGGGCGGTTGGCTGGGGGCCGAGCCTCTCGAATCTGTCGAGTCTGTTGCTCTGCGACCGGTCAAGCGATCGCTCCAGCGACGGTTACCGCCGCCGGGAGTCGGAGCGACTAAGAAGACGCCCCCCAACCCCAGCATCAGACCCGCCATGGTGGCTCCCGCGGTAACCATGGTGCCGCCGATGCCGACAGGTTTTTCACCAGCTCGAACGGGGCCCAATTCAGATAATAGATTTACTGTCAAAGCGGCTGATAAACTGGCCTCGGCTTCCGCCAGAGCAGTTTCGGCATCGCTCAGCAAGCCAGTACGATGCTTGACCTCGTTCACTAATAGCGAATAGTCTGCGCGGATCGTGGCCAACTTATTGAGTTTGGCCTGCAAGTTGGTCTGCCGGGCAATCAGACGCTGACATTTCTCCGCCGCCAATCGCGGCGAGGGCTTCATGGTTTCCGTCACGTTCACGATTTCGCGGCGCAGTTCCTCCCGAATCGTTTCGATCGTCAACCGGGCCGAAACCATCCTGGGGTGTGCCTGTTTGAGGCTTCCGGCCAGCCGCGAAGCTTCGATTTGGGCGTCAATTAAGCCGGCGGTCAAGCGTTGTAGGGTCGGCTGCGCAGTCAGTAGTTCCCCATCGGAGACCACTAATTGAGTAGGATCGTCGTAGGCACGCAGCAACAGTTCCTGCAACGATTGGAGTTTATCGCGATCCTGTTCTGCCAGTCGCAAGTCGCGTTGCAATTCAGTAATTACGCGACTCGAATTGGACTCGGTGTTCATCGACTCGGAGAGCAAACGCAGTTCTCCCAAGTCGATTCCTAGCGATTGTTCGAGTTTCTTGAGCTGGTCAGTTGCTTGTTCCAGGTTGTCTTTCGCTAAGTTGCGGGCCTGGCCTAATTCGTTGACGATGCTGTTGGCCCGCAAGCGGCGAACATTGCGGAGATGATCGGTGAGGGCTGCGAACAGGGCGCCGCAAAGCTCGGTAGCACGCTCCGGTGAGGCATCGCGAGCGGTCAGGTAGACGACTTCGGTTTTGCCAAACTCACTGGTTTTTGGTGCCCGCAAATTGACCGCTTCATTCGCCGTGCTGTCAATTACATCAGCTGTCGGCCAGACCGCTTCTTGAAAATCAGCGGGTGGAGGCAAACGTTTGAGCGCCGCTTCGACGACTTCCGGGTTGCGAGCCATTTCAAGCAGCGTTTCTTGGGCGGCCAGCAACTCTGTTTGACTGGCGAATTTCCCCAACCGCTCAACCGAACCGTTGGCCTCGTCACGTACTAACAAAGGTTGACTGGCTTCCCACTGGTCGCTGCTGAACATCGCGTAAGCAATCCCCAAGCCAGTAAACAGCAGGGTGACGCCGAGCCAGAACGGAGCGAACCGCCAGAGGGTCTGACAAAGGTGTTTCCAAGGGATCGGCGCTGATTGGGGCATGATTGAAAATATCAGGAGTGCGCGGGTTCAAGTTCTTTGAAAAGATAGCTTGTTCCGCCGGCGCGCCTGGTCAAACCGATTGATTCCTGGCCTTCTCGTCAAACCTGCTGTAACGTCTGTAACGGTGATAACGACTTTGAACCGAACAAGTCATCAACGGTTGGTCAGCTGTTCGGCCCAGTTCTCGTTTTGAGCCGCACCAATCGCGGGTAACAAAACGGTGGCTGGCGCCGCAACGGCTCACCTTCCGCTGCCGCGTTTACGGCGTGGACGACAGATACTTCAACAGATCACTGCGCTGTTGATCGTTGAGCGGATCCAAGAGCCCCTCAGGCATCAACGAAACTGGCGATGCTTTTAGGGTCTCAATATCCTCGCGAGCAATTCGCAACGTTTGCCCTTCGGCGGTTCTCAACGTCACCGCTTGGGCTGTTTGATCGATCAACAACCCAACCAAGAGTTGTCCATCCAACGTTAACAGCTGATAGGCAGTAAACTCTTCGCGAATCGCTGCCGAAGGGTCGACGATAGCCAGCGAGAGAAAGTCAAAATTCGTCCGCTCATAGCCGGTCAAGTCGGGTCCAACTTGACCACCCTCGCCGAACAAGCGGTGACACTTGCCACAGCTCTCAGCGTAAATCAGCTTGCCCCTGGCGAGATCGCCGCCCGGTTGTGAAACCAAAGTTTTTAAATCGGCAATTTGCTGTTGCTTCTGAGCGGGAGTCGCGCGGACACGCCCCCATAAACGTTCGATCGCCGCGTTGAGCTGCTGATCATCGTGGCTCTGCATTTGCAATACCATGTCGGGCGTGACCAGCTCGGCGGGAATCTTCAAAGCGTCAATCTCAGCGATCAATGTTCTTGCCCAGCTCGCACGACTGGCCATCACGCGAACCGCAATCGGTCGCAACCCCGTGCTGCTGTCCATGGACGATTGATAGGCAGCCGCCAAGCGTCCGCCAACCGCCGGATCTTCATACCTTGCAACAGCATTCAAAGCTACGCGACGCACGGCCACCGAAGCGTCCGAGAGTCTGTTCAATAACCCACCGAGAGCCGCCGCGGGACGCTGTTGCCCCAGAATCTCAATCAGCTCCATGCGTTCGCTGACCCGCGAGTCGGCAGACGCGATCTGCTTCATCGCCAACCGGACCGCCTCCTCATCACCTTGCCTCAGCCGCAACACCAATGCTTGATGTGGCGACTCGCCGCTGAGACGCGTCAACGTTTGTTTAAGATTATCAGGCAGCGTGCTGATCCCGGTCTCGGCCAGCCCCTGATCAACACCTCGCAGCAGCAGCTGACGACTGGCGTCATCGGGAGCCGCTAACAGCAACTGATGGACAAGCTGAAAATCTTGCGGCCGCGCCGACAGCATGCAGCGTTTGGCCAAACGGGGCAAGATCTCGGCTCGAAACAACGTTGAATTCCAAGGTGGCTGGTGTGCAGCAAAGCTATCCGTTACAGCGGTGATGTCGTGACGGCAATGCGATTCCAAAGCCCACCACAATAACAATTTGATATGCGGATCCTCGCGGTCAATCTGCTGATCGGCCGATAGCATCGCCAGCGATAGCGTCAAACCGCTAGTTGCCGAAAGCCGTCGAGCGGTTGAGGCCAATTGGGCACGCACTTGAGCATCCGTTTCGCGCTCCGCCAATGCCACCAATTCGCTCGTCAAAACAGGTTGCTCATGGCTTGGTAAATCACCCAGCAACCGGACCGTCCACCGCCGAACATCGGCATGGGGTGAGGCCAACAGGGCAGCCAGACGCGGCGAGTCTTGTTTGAAAAAACTCGCACCTTGCAAACGCGTCAGGGCCCACAAGGCGGCTAATTGTTTCCCTGCCGTGGGGTCGCTCAACAATTGCTCCAGAGCGGGAATCGCCGACGGTCTTGTTTCGCTCAACACCTGCAAGGCGGCCATTCGCAACCAACGGTTCGGATGCCCCAAGAGTCGCAGCAAAGCCTCATCGGCGAGCTGGGTTAGATCAAAATGGGTACGTGATGGCAGGATATCGTCGAAATCGCTCGCGGCCGTCACCTCCGCATCGTCGTCGGCCGACAACCGATAGATACGACCGCTCGATTTATGCCAATTGTCACGCGGGTCGACGTGCGTCAAACGCGTGTCGTACCAGTCGGCCAAATAGAGCCCACCGTCAGGCCCCAGCGTTATATCCACGGGTCGAAACCAACGATCGTCGGTCGTGATCAACGATTCAAAGTCCTCGGTGGCATAGCTACTGCCATGACGCTTTAAATGGCTGGCAATAGCAACACGCTGTAACGGGTTGACGGCCAACATTTGGCCGCGAAAACGGCTCGGCAATTGATCATCATCATAAATGGTGAATTCCTCAGTAAAGCGGCGACCGTCTCCGCTAAACGGCATATGCTCGAGATATCCAAAAGCATAAGGATTTGTTAGCGGTCCATGCTTGCCCCAATTCTTGACACCGTAACCTCCTTGCGGATAGTGCATGCCGCGGGTGTTTCCCCAGTTGGTGCCAGAAAAAATTTGTCCAGCAGCATCAATTTCGAGGCCAAACGGATTACCGCCTCCTTCGGCGTAGATTTCAAAGTCATGCCGCTGTGGATGGTATCGCCAGACGCATTGCCCCTCATAAGCAACCGTGGGCTGATCTCCCAGGTGCGTTTTAATTTGCGCCGTCGTCGTGCTGCCGTTCACTCCGTACAACCAACCGTCCGGTCCGAAATAGAGACTGTTGGCCACCGAATGCGTATCCTCCAGCCCAAAGCCGGAGAGATGAACCACGGGGTCGCCATCCGGTTCCGCGTCCCCATCGGCATCGGGATAACAGAGCAAGTAGGGAGGATTGGTGACCCAAATTCCACCCGCTCCAACTGCTACGCTGGTGGCAATATTGAGTCCCGTGATCACGTCTCGCGAGCTTTCATATTGCCCATCCCCGTCGCGATCCTCAAACACGGTGATCCGGTCGGCACCCGGTGTCCCCAGCGGTGGCGGCGCGGGAACGCGATCAAAGACCGCCCTCAAGTGTTGATCGTATCGCACCACCTTGAGGCCAGCCGGAAAGGGATATTGACGATACTGCACCACCCACATGCGACCGCGAACGTCAAAACTGATATGAATCGGCTGGGCGATTATCGGCTCGGCAGCCACCAATTCCAACGTCAAATCGGTCGGCACGACGAACCGCTGCAGCGACTGAGCGGGCGTCAAGGGTTGACTCTCGTCTCCCAGTTCTCCACGTCCAGCAAACTCTCGCATAATCCGGGCGACCTCGTCGTTGCCAGCGAGTTCCTGCGGCGAGGTCGCCTCCGCCTGTGCAGCTTCCTGTGCAGGTTCCTCTGCAGCCACGGGCGGTTGCGATTGAGCGGCCGCAACCGCAGCCAGAATGAACCATCCCAGCGCCGCAGCGCTGCAAAATGATAGCCGCGCGATCATGTGGAACTCGTCATGTTAGCTGGGAATAAAACGGGCCAACGGCAATGCTGGCTAATTGCCTGCGGCCGAGTCCTGACTGGCGTCCTCGGCTTGGTTGGCATCACGATTGCCGGCGGCAAAATCACCAGCAATGCTGATCACCAATCCGTCAAAGTTAAAATATTGTTTAACGACCTGATTCACGTCTGCCAAACTCGCTTCCAAGACTTGCGAGTCTTGATTGACGTAGAAGTCCATGGTGCGGTTGTTAAACAGCGTGGCGACCAACAAACCGGCTAACTGTCGATCGTCGGTGCGAGCCACCGCCAGTTGCTGGCGATAACCCTCTTTCGCTCGCGCCAATTCGTCTGCCGTCATACCATGTTTGGCGAAATTCTCAACTTCTTCCGTGATCGCCGTCAGCAAACGATCTTTGTTGTTGGGGTTCATGATGGCAAACAGCATCAACTCCGCCCGCTCGTCGCGAGCGGACGCGTTCAACCGCGAACCAACCCCATAGGACAGACCATCCTGCTGCCGCACCCGGGTTCCCAAACGACTGCTCAGCGACCCTCCACCGAGCACAAAGTTCCCCAGGATCAACTCGGGGTAATCAGGATGTTCATCGTTTAAGGCAAAGTGCTGCATCGCCATCAGCACCGCGTTATCCTTGTCGGGCGTCTCAATCAGCTCCAGCGAGGCGGCGACATCTGGATGTGCTGGGCGATCGATCCGCTCGTACGGCAACTCGGAAGTCCAGCCAGCCAACATGCCGGTCATCTTCTCCTTGACCAAGGCTGGATCAAAATCGCCAACCACAGCCAGTTCGCCAGCTTGCGCGCTCAGCAATGTCTCATACACTTCGCGAACCTCCACCGCGGTCACCGCTTTAACGCGGGCCAACTCTTCGCGAGGAGTTGGCACATACCGCACATCGGACTCTGGGTAGGGGGCAAAAGCGCGCTGCGTGTTGGTCGCCGCCAATGCTTGCGGATCATTCAACGATTGTTCGATGCCGGCGATCGCTTGCCGACGAATCACTTCAAATTCACTAGCATCCAGACGCGGTGAACGCAACAATTGCTGCACAAGGTCCAAGACTGCTGGCAGGGAATCTCGTTGAGTTTTAACCGTCAACTGCAACAGGCCGGGGATACCTCCTAAATTTATTTGAGCACGCTGCCGGTTTACCGCATCTTGCCAAGCGACAAAATCAAGCTGCTCGGTACCGCGCATCATCAAGGCGGGCAACGAGTCGGCGGCGGCCATCCGCGATTCTAGACTCTCCGCATCTCCGTAC
>CAZHTX010000046.1:0-20304 GCA_964535475.1 uncultured Pirellulaceae bacterium | reverse complement strand
CCCAACCCCGATTATGAAGCACCCGATGGCGGTGGCATGGGCGGCGGCGGAATGGGTGGCATGGGCGGCGGGCCCGGCGGGATGGGAGGCGGACCTGGCGGGATGGGAGGCATGGGCCCCGGCGGCATGGGCGGCGGACTCGGCGGTATGGGCGGTGGTGGCGAGGGTGGCTACCCGGGCAGCGGCGGAGGATATCCAGGCTCGGGTGGTGCCGGCAGCGGAGATGATGAGGAGGATGACATCACGAAGCAACCGACCCTGGAAGTGCGCAAATTCTCGTTCACAATGCAGTTCTTCTGGTCACCCAAACCACTTTCCGACCGCGTTAAGGAAAAAGAAGAAGCGGAAAAGGCGGCAGCCGAGGCAGAAGCAGCCGAGGAAGCAGCCAACATGGATGGCGACAGCGTTGCCATGGGTGGTTAGCAAACGGAGTCCCCGCGGCATCTAGCCTGCGACAACAAGTTTTGACAACAAACTATTTAGCCTACTTTTCGAACGGTCAAGAGCGATGGATCAGCTGAAAGAGCAACTCTCAGGAGTCATCAAATATGGCTTCTGGATCCTTTGCGGCGTCACTGCGGTCGGTTCCCTGGGGATCGCTTTCTGGACTTCGTCCAGCTTGGCGGCGGATCGCGACAAGCGGATCAGCGATCTGGATGGCGCCCGCAGCTCGGTGCAGAGAATTCAACAGGAACTGTCAACGCATCCCAATGACAAAACCAACGAGGAAATGGATGCCTTGATCGAAGTCCTCAAGACCGACGTTGCTGACAGCTGGACGAAGCAATACGAGCGGCAAACGGGACTCTTGGTGTGGCCGGTCGAAGAGCTGAAACAGGACTTCGTTGATGCTTTCAAAGATTTCGAGCCGATTGAGCTCACCATTGAATTCCCCATTCCACCTGAAAAAGAAGTCCCCTTCGGTCTGAAGACACGTTATCGCGATTACATCGGCAAAGTGTTGCCCGACATCGCTGAAATTGCCGGTGCCGAATGGACCGCCGACTTTAGCCAGGAGGGCGGCGGTGGCGGTGGCATGGGCCTCGGGGGCATGCCCGGCATGCCAGGCGGCGATGAGGGAGGTTATGGCGGTAGCGGCGGGTATCCCGGCGGCGCACCCGGCGGCATGGGGCCTGGCGGTATGGGAGGCGGGACTGGAGCTCCGCTGGAGGATCCACCGTTGGTGCGGTGGGATACTCAAAGCCAAAGCTCGCTGATGCAAAACCTGTTTCCTTGGCGGGGCAAAGATCCCAACGAACTCGACGTGCTGTACTCGCAGGAGAATCTGTGGGTATTGCGACAGCTGATGGAGATTATTGCCACCGTCAACGGCGACGCCAAACAGCCTTTCCAAGCGACCATTCGTCAAATCAATGAGATTGCCATTGGCAAATCGGCAACGATGGGTGGCGGCGGAGATTCAAATGCCGGCTTGATCGGCCCCGGACTCAGCACCGGTAGCTTCGATTATGGTGGCGAGGGTGGCGATGGAATGTCGGGCAGCGGTGGAGCTGGTGGTGAAGCGGCTGAGGCGGTCGACCCGGCAGACATGCGATACGTGAACGTCGATTACGAACCGCTGGATGCCGCCACACTTCGTTCGGCGATGGAAAGCTCGAGCCCCACGGACGCTTATCTGACGGTTGCCAAACGGATTCCGGTGCGGATCAACGTCAAGATTGATCAACGGCGAATCCCCGTCTTGGTCGCCGCTTGCGGAAACGCCGACTTGATGGTCGAAGTTCGTCAAGTACGCGTGAACGCCAAGCCGTCGGCACCAGGCGGTGGCATGGGCTCAGGCTCCAGCGGTGGCAGTGGCCCAGGTGGCATGGGCATGGGCCCCGGCGGTATGGGTGGTGGCATGGGCGGCGGCATGGGCGGCTCCGGCGGTATGGGTGGTGGACTCGGTGGCGACGAAGGCGGCGGTGGAAGCGGTGCCGGCTACGGCGGCAGACAGGGCGAATTCATCAATGATGTGGACGTGGAGATTTTTGGGATTGTCTACGTTTACAACCCACCAGATATGGACAAACTGGGGATTGAACAGGTTGATGCCAACACCACACTGGAAGGTGAATCCGAAACACTAGCTGGCGAAGCGGTTCCCGCCGATCCGTCCGAAGCATCCACTGGCCCGATCGTTCCCTCCGAAGTTCCCGGCGATGATGCCGACGGTGGGGATGATCCAGCCGCCGTGACTGGTCCCGGACTCGATAACGGATCGACGGCTCCGGCAAATCCCACCGCACCGAATGGTGGCGGGAACACGCCGACAACCCCAGCGGCACCAGGCTTGCCGGACGAATCCGGAACACCCGCTGCGGGCGGTACACCAGTTCCCGGTAACGCTCCTGGGCCCGCCGGAGTTCCTGGGCCAGTCGGTGCTGGCAATCCGAACGCGAACGGTACGCCCGGTGATGCCGCCAACAGCGGTGGGCCTCCAAACCCTGCGGGTACTCCCGTCAATGGGAATAATTGATCTCCGGCAGGACAAACAAGTAGAAGCACCGGGCTGCGTCGGGCTTCGAAGCGAAGAAATCATAATCGACTGACATAATCGACTGATTAGCATGATTGGACGCCGAGGATCGGGGCCGATCACAAGGAAAGTTGCTTGTTCCGCCAGCTTTTTGGCGGGCACATCACACGGGACCCATTGGAGAGAGCGATGTCTGGAAACAACGCACCGGGATTCTTGGCGCTACATGGCGAGAAAATCGCTTTCGGCGGAATCGTTGCCGTATCCGTGTTTTTTCTCTACATGGGAATGGGCCAGGATGATTATCTCGGTACTCAGAAACCTGACGCCCTGCAACAACTGGCTCAAACGGTCAAGTCGTCCATCGACGACGATCACTGGGAAAATATCAAAACTGATCGCGTCATCTCGAAGAATTTCGGCGAACAGGTGGAAAAGTCTCAGCAGCCAATCCCTGTCGGTCCTTACGAAACTCCATCCGCTTGGGAGTATCGCGGGAAATCCTCGGGGACGCGCCGTGGCGATCCCGAGATGTCTGCTCCGCTAAAGCCCCACGTCGTGGGTGTGTTGGCTTCGATGGCAATTGATACCAAGGACCCCAGGACGTATCCGCTCAGTGAACTCGAAGACGCTGACCCCATCGAGGTAAAAAAGAGGCCGACCCGCAGACGCAACCGCCGCAATCGCAACTCGGGGAATTTCTACGGCAGTGGCGGTGATGGTGAAGATGGTGGCGGTTTGGGCAGTGGCGGCGTTGGGTCCGGCGGTTCGCCGATGGGGCCCGGTGGAATGGGGCCCGGTGGCTCGCCGATGGGCCCAGGTGGCATGGGTTCCGGCGGCATGGGCCCGGGTGGAATGGGTAGCGACACTGGCTCCACCACGCGTCGTGTAGACAAAAAATACAACCTCGGCTTCGATGGTTCGAAAATTCCCAAAGATGTCAGCGAACAGATCGTGCCCGAAACGGGCCAGTTCTTGGCAATCACCGCGTTGGTGGAGCACCGCAAACTGGTAGAAGCTTACGAACTCGCTTTCCTCAACGCCAAAGGCAGCAATCCGGCGCGTGATCGCCCGACCTACTGGGAATTCGAAGTTCAACGTGCGGACGTTACCGACAAAACTGTCGATGCTTTGACCGAAGAGGATTGGAAATTAGCCTTCACATTCAAGGATTTTGAAAAGCAGTTCAAACGTTGGGCGGGCAGCTCGGCGGATATCACCCCCAGCATCTACTCGGATCGGCAACTAACCCTGCCCATTCCGCCCGTGATGCTGGTCGATACGACCAAGTTTTCGCTGCATCCCGATTTGCCACTTGGCGATGCAATCTTGGAGCTCGAAGGGACTGGCACCGATGCGGACGATTCCGATCCCGCGAATGAAGACGATGACGATGGTCGTCCCTCAGGGCCTCCCAGCTTCGGTGGCGGTCCACCTGGATTTGGTGGAGGCTTCCCCGGTGGTTCAGGCGGTTATCCAGGTGGTGAAGGCGGCTATGGCGGCATGGGCGAAGGCGGTATGCCGGGGATGCCTGGTGGCGGCGGGATGCCCGGTATGGGCCCCGGCGGTGGTAGCGGCAGTGGTGGCATGGGTGGAAGTGGTGGCATGGGTGGATACGGCGGTGGGATGGTTTCCAGCGCCGCTTCGCCAACCTACAAGCAAGTTCGCTGTTATGACTTTGCCGATCCCAAAAACGCCAACTCACCCAAACCGGGCCGACGCTACGTTTATCGAGTCCGCGTCGCCGTGGAAGATCCGAACTTCCCCCTGCTTCCCACGCGACAACCTGCCAAACGCTACCTCAGCCCTGAGGTTTATGAACGGGTTGCCGCGAAAGAGCGTGAAGCCGAAGCGGAAGACGGGAAACGTGACCCGCGGCTGTGGAGCGACTGGAGCGTGCCCAGTGAACCGGCCATGCTGCCGTCACTGGAACGCGTCTTCGCGGGGCCAGTTGAGCCTCCCAATGTGCGACGCGGACGGATTGGCAATCAACTAATCGAATTCGCTGCGTCTCCCCCCAAGGCCAAAGTGGTTGCGTTAAAGTGGGACAGCCGCTTAGGTACGGACTTGATCGTTCCGCTGGAAGCCCGTCCAGGAGGTCTGCTCGCTAAAACAGAATCGGCCAACCTGATCGACCCGCTAACTTTGGATATCCGCAAGCTGGGCTCCGAAGCGCTAGTCAATGCGGAATCAATCGTCCTGGACGCCTTCGGTGGTCGCGAATTAGAACTCGATGACGACGAAGAAGAATTGACCGTGCCGGGCTATGTGTTGGTCTTCGACGTGGACGGCAATTTACAAGTCCGCAGCGAGATCGATGACATGGAACAGTATCGTATGTATAGCTTTGCCGAGGAGCGAGAAGCGGCTGAGGCGGCGGCTGAAGAGCCCGACCCGGCTGATGGCGGCTACCCCGGCGGCGCTGGCGGTCCCGGTGGATTCCCAGGAGGGGCCGGTTATCCCGGAGGGAGCGAAGGTTAGCCAACCTAGCCACAGCTTCGCCTGGCCGCTTGGTCTGACTGCTTGTTCAGCCGAGCCGATGCAAAACCTCACAGCCCGACCAAATTTTGGTCGGGCTGTTTTTGTTGCCAAACGAGTGAAACCAATGAGTAATCGTTACCATCCGCACAGCCGCGCTGGTGTTCTGGGCGAAACCGGTAAAGATTGGCAGTTGAGGCGATTTCAAGCTGCAAGTCCGCGTTTTGCGTCTTAGGGTTCTTGCATACGAAGGGGAGAGACAAACAGACACGACGCACTTCATGAACCACATCTCACCCCCCGTGCGAGGCGAGGTCGGGCTTTCGGGCCCGGCCTCGCCTTTTTTCGTTTACGAGGCCCGCGGGTAGGAACCGAGAATTTCGCAACGCTGCGAACGCTTTTGCAGTTTCGCAATCACCTCGGCCAGCGGTGGATCGGTCTCGTGCCCTTCGAGTTCGATAAAGAACAGATACTCGTTGGGCACACCTGGTAATGGAAACGACTCGATCCAGGTAAGGTTCAGGCCAGCCTTTTTGAACAGCATCATAGCACTGGCCAATGCGCCCGGTTCATGCAAGACTTGAAACAAGATGGCGGTCTTATCGCGTCCGCTGGGTGCGTTGGGCTGGTTCCCCAGCAGGGCGAATCGGGTGACGTTCGATTTGTTGTCTTCGATCGACGCCGCCACGACATCGAGTGCGTATTTACTGCCCGCTTCGAGGCTGGCAACAGCGGCGGCCCCCACGCGTTCCGCAGCCAACTGAGCTGCGGCCGCCGTGCTGCTCATCTCCACCAACTTCGCGGTCGGTAGGTTGTGGGCCAGCCAACCACGACATTGCGAGAGGGCTTGCGGTTTGCTGTAGACTTCGGTGATTTCGCTTCTCGCGGTCCGGCTCAGCAAATTGTGATGAATGGGCAGCAGCACCTCTCCGCAGATTCGCACCCGATGTTTGAGAAACATCCCTAACGTATCGACCACGCGACCATCCGTGCTGTTTTCAATTGGCACCACGCCTGCCAGGCAGTCATTTCGCACGATGGCGGTGAAAACGGCTGGAATTGAGTTCACTGGCACCAAGCTGGAGGAATCCCCGAAACACTTGATTGCCGCCAAGTGGCTGTAGCTATATTCGGGCCCCAAATAAGCGGTCTGCCCCTTGGTCACCGACAGCATGGAAAATCCAACCACCTGCCGCATCAACGCTTGCAGCGCGGCGGTCGTCGCCGGCGGCTGAGACTTTACCGATGCGACCAGGTCAGCCGTTTGCTGCTGCGCGGCTAAGATCGAGCTGGGCCAGCCTTGGGCGGCATCTTCGGCCACCAGCGCCGCGCGTTGGCTGAGTAGGCCCACCAGTTGGCGATCGATTTGCTCGAGCTGTTTGCGGCGAGCAGCCGGGGTGGAACGCGAAGTGCTGCTGGAACGCGAAGTGCGGGTAGTTTTAGCCAACGGTGTTGCTCCGGGAGCGCGTGATGGGGATCGCTCAGTAGTTCGTAAACGGTTGATAGTTTGGACTGCCGCTGTCAATTTGACAAACCGGCTTTCGGCACCCCTTGGCTGGCTCTCGAAAATGGCAGTCGATTCGGCTGAAAAATTTGAACCAAACCATTTTTAAAAAAAGTTCACTCACCCAAGTCGCTGTAATTAAATGAGTTAGGTCACGAAAAACCATCCGGCAGATTTTCCTGGCACGGTCTTTGCGATCATCAATTTCCCGCGTTCGGGTTGTTCAAAGAACCGACTGCAGCGACGCAAATTGGTGAAAACAGCTAGATCAAAAATGATTGGCATTACCGTACCGGCGAGGTCCGAATCCGCAGAGGAGAGCAAATAATGGCACAAGGTGAAAAGATTATCGGCATCGATTTGGGCACCACCAACAGCGTGGTCTCAATCATGGAAGGCAGCGAAGCCAAAGTGATCCCCAATGCGGAAGGCAATCGGCTGACGCCCAGCGTGGTGGCTTTTAATGATAAAGGGGAGACGATCGTTGGCGAGCCCGCGCGTCGCCAAGCGGTGACCAACCCCAAGCGGACTGTTTATTCGTCCAAGCGTTTCATTGGCCGTCGCCACAACGAGGTGGAATCTGAAGAAAAGATGGTTCCCTACGGCGTGACGGGTGCCGCCAATGAGTACGTCAAGATCAAGGCTGGCGACACGGAATACACCCCGCAAGAAATTGCCGCCAAGATTCTTCGCAAATTGAAAGAGTCGGCCGAGAGCTACTTGGGACATAAAGTCAACAAGGCAGTGATCACCGTCCCCGCTTACTTCAACGATGCCCAACGGCAGGCGACCAAGGACGCGGGGCAAATTGCGGGTCTCGAAGTCGCTCGGATTATCAACGAGCCGACCGCCGCCGCACTCGCTTACGGTCTCGATAAGAAGAAGGACGAACAGATCGTCGTCTTCGACTTGGGGGGGGGAACTTTCGACGTGTCCGTTCTGGAAGTTGCCGACAGTGGTGATGAAGAGAGCGAGAGCCGCGTCTTCCAGGTGATCAGCACCAGTGGTGACACGCACCTCGGTGGCGACGACTTTGACGAAGCCTTGATCAACTACGTGGCGGATGAATTCAAGCGCGAAAACGCCATCGATCTGCGGAACGATCCAATGGCATTGCAGCGTTTGCAAGAAGCTTGCGAAAAAGCCAAGAAAGAGCTCTCTTCCTTGCCGCAAACCGATCTCAACTTGCCGTTCATCACGATGGACCAGTCAGGGCCTAAGCACCTGACAATGTCGATCACGCGGTCCAAGTTTGAAGAGTTGATCGACGACTTGGTTAACCGCTGTAAAGGCCCAGTGATGCAAGCGCTCAAAGACGCTGGCATCGATGCCAAAGATATCGATGAAGTCGTCTTGGTGGGTGGGAGCACGCGTGTTCCCAAAGTCCGCGAAGTTGTCAAGCAAATCTTCGGCAAAGAAGCTCACCAAGGGGTCAACCCTGACGAAGTGGTAGCCATTGGCGCGGCGATTCAAGGCAGCGTGCTGGCGGGTGACCGCACCGACGTGTTGCTGCTCGACGTCAATCCGCTGACTCTCGGGATTGAAACCGAAGGGGGCGTGTTAACTCCGCTGGTCGAACGCAACACGACGATTCCAGTGGAGAAGAAGAACGTTTTCAGCACCGCGGCTGATAACCAATCAGCGGTGACAGTGCGCGTCTTCCAAGGCGAACGCAAAATGGCCGCCCACAACCGGCTGCTCGGTGAATTCAATTTGGAAGGCCTTCCCGCCCAACCGCGGGGCGTTCCCCAAATCGAAGTTAAATTCGATATCGACCAAAACGGTATCCTCAACGTTTCCGCCAAGGAACTGGGGACCGGCAAAGAGGCGTCGGTAACGATTAAAGAAGCCGGCGCGCTGGACGAGGCTGAGATCGAAAAGATGCGGAAGGATGCCGAAACAAATGCTGAGGAAGATCGCAAGCAATTCGAACTGGCCGAGGCGCGGAACAAGGCCAGCCAATTGGTTTACCAGTTGGAAAAGACGATGACCGAAAACGACGAGAAGCTGACAGACAGCGACAAAGAACCAATGCAGAAAGCGATCGAAAAGGTCAACGCGGCCGTCGGCACCGACGACGTAGCGGCGATCAAATCGGCGACCGACGAATTGGAAGCGGCTTCGCAAGCGTTCAGCAAAGTCTTGTATGAGAAATCTGGTGCTGCGGCAGGTGGCGGTGAAGCGTCCGAAGGAACAGCCCAAGCTGCGGATGATGATGCCATCGACGCAGAGTTCGAGGTCAAAGACAAGTAAGACGACGACAGGGTTAAGTGGCGGAAGTCGGCAAATTGCTGCGGCCGTTACTTAGTTTATAAAACCACATTGGAACGTCCGGTGTCGGCGCCGCTTTGTCGGTGCCGGATGGCCATGTGGTTTTTTCATGCGCACTATGTGCTCATAGCAAGTTCGCTGATGAGATAATTCGCGTGTTAGACAATTAGCGTGTTAGAAACCGTGCCCGCGATGCGGCCAGCGGCGGTGCCGGTTTTCAAACAGACCCAAATGATGATGATTGGTTAGTTCCTGAGCTCTCGGTGGTGGAGGAGTACTGATATTATGGCTTTTCGATTTGATAAACTGACCCTTAAAGCGCAAGCAGCCGTCGCCGAAGCACAATCCCAGGCTACCGAGCGAGGCAACACGGAAATTGATCCATTGCATTTACTGGCGGCTCTCGTTGCCGAGAGCGAAGGCATAGCCAACGCGTTGCTAAAGAAGATGGGAGTTGCTATCGATCGCTTGCAAGAGATGTTGACCAGCGAGACAGGCAAGCTGCCGACTGTTTCTGGTGGGCGCCAATCTCAAGTGGGGCCCGCGCTGCAAAAGACTTTCGAGTCCGCCGCGTCGACGGCCGAGCAGATGCATGACGAATTTGTCAGCAGCGAACATTTGTTTTTGGCATTGACCGAAGTCGACAGCAAAGCCAAGAACTTGTTGCAACTGCTCGGTGTGCGTAAAGACGATTTGTTGTTGGCCCTTAAGGACGTGCGAGGCTCAGCCCGCGTGACCGACCAGAACGCCGAGGACAAATATCAAGCATTACAGAAGTATGGTGTCGATTTGGTGGCGTTGGCTTCCGCGGGGAAATTGGATCCGGTGATTGGACGCGATGCGGAGATTCGCCGCGTGGTCCAAGTGCTGTCCCGCCGCACCAAAAATAACCCGGTGTTGATCGGCCAACCGGGGGTTGGAAAAACTGCGATCGCCGAAGGTTTGGCTCTGCGGATCGTGGAGGGAGATGTGCCGCAAAGCCTTAAAGGAAAACGAGTCATCGCTCTCGATATGGGTGCCCTTGTCGCCGGGGCGAAATTTCGCGGCGATTTCGAAGAACGTTTGAAAGCTGTGCTCCGCGAGGTCAAAGATAGTAACGGCGAAGTGGTGCTGTTTATTGATGAATTGCATTTGGTCGTCGGGGCGGGCAAAGCCGAGGGTTCTGCCGATGCAGCCAATCTGCTCAAACCCGAACTGGCCCGAGGGGCACTCCGCTGCATTGGTGCCACCACGCTCGACGAGTATCGCCAACACATTGAAAAAGATGCCGCTCTCGAACGCCGGTTCCAGCCTGTTTACGTGGGTGAACCGAACGTCGAGGACACGATTGCAATTTTGCGAGGTCTGAAACCACGTTATGAAGCCCACCACGGTGTGCGGATCACTGATAGCGCGATCGTGGCCGCAGCCAATCTTTCACATCGGTACATCGCCGATCGCTTTCTGCCCGATAAAGCAATCGATCTGATCGATGAATCCGCCAGCCGGTTGGCGATGGAGAAGGAGAGCGTCCCCGAACCGATCGATCAACTGCAACGCCGGTTGCGTCAGTTAGAATTGGCCCATCGTCAATTGGCCGAAGAAGAGGAAAGCTCGGCGGTCGAAC
Organism: uncultured Pirellulaceae bacterium; assembly: GCA_964535475.1. GTDB lineage: Bacteria > Planctomycetota > Planctomycetia > Pirellulales > Pirellulaceae > Laterigemmans. The sequence continues at coordinate 9,966 of CAZHTX010000046.1, read as the reverse complement.
GCCGCACTGAGATCGAGCATGAAATGCAAGAGCTCAAACACAGCTTAGCTTCCCTTCGCGAGCAATGGGAAGCAGAAAAAATGGGCCTGGACGATGGCCAGTCCATTCGCCGCGAACTTGACCGGGCCGAGCACGAATTCAAAACGCTCGAGTCAGAGATTCGCCAGTTGCAATCAGCCGGCGAGCCGGTCAAAGAAGCCGACTTCCAACGCTTGTATGAACTCGACCAAGAACGTCGCCAACTGCATAACCGCTTGGCAGCTCGCGACGCCGAAGCGAATGCGGCGGCGCAGGAAAAGGCAACTTCCGCCACCGATGCCGAAACGCATCCGCATGAACGGCGATTGCTCCGCCAGGACGTGACCGAGGAAGAGATCGCCGAAGTGGTCAGCGCCTGGACTGGCGTGCCGGTCAGCCGCATGATGGAGACCGAACGCGCCAAACTGCTGGTCATGGAAGAACGGTTGCACACCCGCGTGATTGGTCAAGACGAAGCGGTTGAGGCGGTCTCCAACGCGGTTCGCCGCAGCCGCAGCGGGTTGCAAGACCCGCAACGGCCGATCGGTTCATTCCTGTTCCTCGGCCCCACCGGCGTCGGAAAGACAGAGCTTTGCAAAGCACTTGCCCACATCATGTTCGACGACGAGCAAGCGATGATTCGCGTCGATATGAGTGAATTTATGGAACGCCACTCAGTGGCTCGCCTGATTGGTGCGCCTCCCGGCTACGTCGGTTATGAGGAAGGTGGCAAGCTGACCGAGGCGGTGCGACGTCGACCTTACTCAGTGATCTTGCTGGACGAGACCGAAAAAGCGCATCCAGATGTGTTCAATATTTTATTACAAGTTCTGGATGATGGTCGATTGACCGATGGCCATGGTCGCACGGTTGATTTCACCAACACCGTTATCGTGATGACCAGCAACGTGGGTAGTCAAATGATTCAAAGGATTACCCAGGAAGGCGGCTCGGATGAAGAATTGAGGTCTGCCATGGACGAGGCGCTGAAGGCTAAGTTCTTGCCGGAGTTCCTCAATCGTATCGATGATGTGATTATCTTTAAACCGTTGGAGCGAGAGCAAATTCGCCGGATTGTGGAACTGCAATTAAAGGAACTAGCGGAACGCTTGGAAGAGAACGGTTTGCATCTGCAGGTCAGCGAAGAAGCCATCGCGCAGATCGCCAACGATGGTTATGATCCGCAATACGGTGCCCGGCCTTTGAAGCGAGTCATCCAGCGCGAGATTCAAAATCCGCTGGCGACCGAACTGCTGAAGTCGACCTATCCCGAAGGCGCAACGATTCTCGTCGACACGGCAGAGGGGCATTTTGTTTTTCGCCAAGCGACCACGGAAGAGCGGCAACCCGTCGCCTTATAATCCCTAAGTTGCATAGGGAGAAACGATCCGGACAGGACAAAGGACTGGGGGCAATCACGCACCGCCCCCTGCCCTCCTTGAACTTGTCGGCGAGAGTTGGCTCGCAAGCTTGGATGGCGCATAATGGAGATTGGAACAGTGCCTCCAATCAGGGAATGCGATGACGCGAAACATCTGGCTCGCTTGTTGGCTGTGGCTGGTTTGCAGCATCCACTGCGCGACTATCGCCATGACGCAGCAACCCTCCTCCGCTACCGCCGCCGCAAAGACTCCGCCTCGGATTCAGTTTACCGAGCAAGTCAGGCCCTTGCTGCAACAACACTGCTTGAAGTGCCATGGCCCTGATGATCTAGCGGGTGGCTTGGATCTGACTGCTCCGGCCTCCGGTTTAGAACTGGGTGCCATCACTCCGCATGATCCCGCCGCCAGCACGCTGGTCGAACGCGTGACCTCGACGGATGACTCGTTGCGGATGCCCCCGACCGGCCCGCCACTCACTGCAGACCAGCAACGCATCTTCAAGACTTGGATCGAACAAGGCGCGTCGTGGCCGGCGCATTGGGCTTATCAACCTTTGCAGTCGCCGGCGATTCCCGCGACAAGCTCCGCGACCAGTTGGAAAGACTGGGGAGAAAACCCAGTCGACCAATTTATCGCCGCCCGGTTGCGTGCCGCAGGACTTGGGCCAAATCCCCCGGCGGACCGTTTTACCTTGCTGCGACGGGCTTCGTTTGATCTGCGGGGAATTCCACCCAGCAGCTCGGAAATCGAACAATTTTTGCGTGATGATTCAGCAGCTGCTTGGCCGGCCGCTGTGGAGCGTCTGTTGGCATCCCCGGCGTACGGCGAACGCTGGACAAGACGCTGGATCGACCTGGTACACTTTGCTGAAACGCATGGCCATGATCAAGACCGACCGCGGGAGCATGCGTGGCCTTATCGCGACTATCTCATTACCAGTTTTAATCAAGACAAACCATACGGCCAATTCGTGGCCGAGCAGATTGCCGGTGACGCGTTGGCCCCCGCCGACCCACAAGCCATCGTTGCCACCGGTTTCCTAGCCGCCGGTCCTTGGGATGAAAGTTCGCTGCGTGACATCCAAGAAAATTCACTCGATCGCGAAGTCGGTCGCTATCTGGATCGCGACGATATCGTCACCACCGTGATGTCGACTTTTGCCAGCACCAGCATCCACTGTGCTCGCTGTCACGACCACAAGTTTGATCCAATTTCACAAGCGGAATACTACGGTGTGCAAGCCGTGTTCGCGGGCATCGACAAAGGCAATCGACCCTACGACCGGGATCCCCAAGTAGCCCAGCGGCGGAGCGAATTAACTCGCCAGCTGCAAGCACTCGACGATGCGAATCCAGCAGCACTTGGCCGGTTATGGGAAGACGCTGACTTGCAAGCTGAGTTCACGCAATGGTTGACCGCTTTGCAAAGCCAACCAATCAGCTGGACCACGCTCGAACCCGTAGCGGTGACCTCGTGGGCTGGTAGCAGCTTACAAGTGCAAGACGATCTAAGCGTGCTGGTCAGTGGTGGGCGACCCGACAAAGATGTGTACGTGATCGAAGCCCGCTTTCCACTCGAGCAGATCAACGCGGTGCGACTCGAATTGCTGCCTGATGATTCCTTGCCAGCGGCCGGCCCCGGCCGAGCCGACAACGGTAATTTACACCTCACGCAAATTCGAGTCTTTCATTCACTCACCGGCGAGTCTGCCAGGCTGCAAGAACGAACTGTCACTGCTGCCTGGGCTGATTTTAACCAAGCGGACTGGGGTGTTGAGCGAGTGATCGACAAGAATCCAAATACAGCTTGGGGTATTTTTCCCGAAGTCGGTAAGGAGCATCACGCCGTCTTCACTTTGGACAAGGGCCTCGACACACCTCCCAATCCCAATCCCAGTTCTGGTTCTGGTTCCAAGGCAACGGCCGACGATCCGCAGCTCGGCGGCGAGCAAGTAGAAGGCGAGCTGACCTTACGAGTGGAATTGCACCAGCTGCATGGTGGAGCCCACACGATCGGTCGCTTTCGCTTGGCCGCCAGCGACGCCTCTGCGGAGCAGCTCCAGCAGCATCGAGATTTGCCCACGAAGATCTCTAACTTGTTGGCGATCCCACCGGAGTCGCGGAGTCGCGCCGAGCAATCCGAATTGCTGGTGTGGTACCAGCGTCAAAGCTGGCAAGCGGAACTCGACGCACTTCCTCAGCCCAGCTTGGTGTATGCCGGCAGCAATCAGTTCCAGCCCGAGGGTTCGTTTCGTCCCGCTGCCAGCCCGCGGAATGTGCAGATACTGCGCCGAGGCCTGATCGGCGAACCGCTAGGGGAAGCGACCGCGGGTGCCTTGTCGTGCGTCACAAGCATGTCCGCTGAGCTTGAGATTGCCGATTTGGCTGACGAGTCGGCACGCCGCCGCGGGCTGGCGGAGTGGCTGAGCGATAAAGACAATCCGCTGGTCTGGAGATCGATGGCCAATCGCGTTTGGCAAGTTCATTTTCAAAACGGCCTGGTCGATACTCCCAATGATTTTGGGCTGATGGGAGCCGCGCCGACGCATCCAGAATTGCTCGATTGGCTAGCGGTTCAGTTGCGAGACCATGGGGGCTCGATTAAGCATCTGCACAGGTTGCTGCTGACCAGTGCCACGTATCGGCAATCCTCCGCCGACCGAGTCGATGGACAACAGCGGGATGCGGCCAACCGACTGCTGTGGAAAATGCATCGCCGTCGCTTGGACGCGGAGTCATTTCGTGACGCGCTGTTGGTGCTCACCCAATCGCTGGATCGCAGCATGGGGGGACCTTCGGTAAAACAGTTTATTCAGTCCCCCGGAGTGCACGTGACTCCGGTGGTCGATTACCAGAACTTTGATGTGGACGATCCCAAGAATTATCGCCGCAGCGTCTATCGCTTTCTGTTTCGCACGATTCCCGATCCGTTCATGGAATCGCTCGATTGCCCCGACGCTTCGCAGCTAACCCCGACCAGAAATGTTTCGCTGACAGCGCTGCAAGCCCTAGCCACGTTGAACGATAAATTCGTCGTCCGCCAGAGTGAGTTGATGGCAGCGCGGTTGACTCGCCAATCAGCCGATATCGATGAACAAGTTCAATTAGCTTACGAACGCATTTTCGCGCGGCCACCAACGGCTGAAGAGCACGCCGCTGTCCGCAACTATGCTGCGGAACATGGTTTGGCAAACGCTTGCCGGTTTCTCTTCAATACAAACGAATTCATGTTTGTCGACTGATGTTTCCAAACAATTCAACAGAGCAATAACCGAACAATAACTGAGCAATTTGATCATGGATCGTCACTGGGAAATACCTGCCGCGCGTCGTTCTTTTCTCACGCAGCTTGGCGGTGGGATTGGGATGGTGGCTTTGCTCGATTTACTGATGCGCGGCGAGGTAAAAGGGAGCGATGAAACTAAGGGGGAGGGCGCTGGGAGCGAGCGTAAAACGCTCCATCATCCAGCCAAAGTGCGCCGCGTGATTCAGTTGTTTATGAATGGTGGGGTGAGCCAAATGGACACCTTCGATCACAAGCCGGAGCTCACCAAGCGGGATGGCGAGCAGGTTGATTTTGGGTTGGCGTCGGCCGTCACCAGTTCGCCTGGACCGTTGATGAAATCGCCTTTCAAGTTTCGGCAGCATGGGGAATCGGGGCGTTGGGTCAGCGAAGTGTTTCCGCAAATTGCCACCCACGTCGACGACTTGGCATTCCTGATGGCCATGAAATCGAAGAGTAACGTGCATGGTCCGGCCAGTTATCTGCAGAATACCGGTTTCGTAAACCCGGGTTTTCCCTCGCTGGGAGCTTGGCTCAGCTATGGCCTGGGCAGCATTACCGACGACTTGCCGACCTTTGTGGTTTTGCCTGATGCTCAAGGATTGCCTTACAACAACACGGGCAATTTTTCCGCAGGTTTTTTGCCCGCCTCGAATTCAGCGACGATTATCAAACCGAGTGCTCCCACGCCGATCCCGAATTTACATCCGCCGGCCGATGCCGCGCAGATCACCGCCGCCAGCGAGTCGGCAGGACTGCGATTATTGGAGACTTTAAACCAAACGCATTTGGCCGATCGCGATTACGATCCGCAGTTGGCTGCTCGGATCAGCTCCTTTGAATTGGCGGCCAAAATGCAAGCCAGCGCGCCGGCCGTGCTCGATCTCAGTGATGAATCGGCGGCGACGTTGCAAGCGTATGGAGTCGATCAGCAACCGACCGATGCGTTCGCGCGGAATTGCCTACTTGCGCGGCGATTGATTGAACGTGAAGTCCGCTTTGTGCAAGTCTGGAGCGGCCAGGGTGGGCCGAGCAAAAACTGGGATAACCATACTGATATCCCCAATGAGTTGCCCTTCATCGCGCGACAAGTCGACCAACCGATTGCCGCTTTGCTGACCGATCTGAAACAACGCGGACTACTCGACGATACGCTGGTGATTTGGACAACTGAGTTCGGTCGTATGCCTTTTACCCAAGGGGCCACCGGACGCGATCATAACGCGGGGACTTTTGTTAGCTGGCTGATGGGGGCTGGAATCCGCGGCGGTACCGCCTTCGGCCAGAGTGACGAATTTGGTTACCAAGCGGTCGAAGATGTGACGACCGGATACGATTTGCATGCCACGCTGTTGCACCTGATGGGGATCGACCATGAGCGTCTAACATTTCGCCACAACGGGCTAGACCGTCGGCTAACCGATGTGCATGGCCATCTCATCAAGGAAATTCTAAGTTAATTGAATTTTGCGTGCTCGTAACAGCTAACCGCTAACCACCAACGGATGTCTTCCGGAAACAGTAGATGCGAGCGGCTGTGCGAATAATCAAGCGGTCGCCGGCGATCGCGGGGGTCGCCATGCCCATATCGTCGTCCGCTAATTTGTTTTTGTAGAGCAACTCGAATTCCTCGCCCGCTTTCAAGACAAACGTGACGCCATCTTCGTTGAGGCAAAAGATTTTGCCATTGTAGGCCCAAGGTGATGCGGTGAAAGCGCGGCCGTTGGGCAACCTTTTGGGGCCGTAAGACTCTGTGCCGCTGGCGGCGTCATAGCTGCTCACCAAACCGCGATCCAACAGCACGAAGACTTGGTCTTGATAAACTAGGGGCGTCGGATTGTAAGGAGCCGACTTTGGCTGAGACCATACGATAAACTCGTTGTTGGTCGCGTCGCCGGTTAGCGAAATATCTCCAGAGGCACCCGGCCGAATCGCATAAATCGGACGCAGCGGATCCATCACGTAGCCAGAGCTTAGGTACAACAAGCCCTCATGCGCTTGCGGCGTGGCGATCGTGATGCTGGACATCCCGGAGAGCGTCCAAAGTAAATTCCCATCCAGGTCGTAAGATCGCACCTTCCCGGTCCCGGGCGTCACGATCTCCGTGCGTTCGCTGTTTTCCCAAATGTACGGCGTTGACCAGTTACTTTTTTCGTCCCGCGTGACGCGCCAGACTTCCTCGCCGGTTTCGGCGCTGAGGGCCATTAAATAGGAATCCTCTTCGTTGTCGTTGCAGTAATACAACCGTCCCTCGTGCAAGACGGGCGACGCCGCGGTGCCCCAGCCGTAGCGAGTCGCTTGTGGTTTGAGTTTGCGTCGCCAGACTTCGTTGCCGTCAAAATCGAAACAGAAGATGCCCAAGTTCCCGAAACAGCAATACACCCGTTCGCCGTCGGTGACGGGAGTCTCCGAAGCGTAGCTGCTCTTCAAATGAATTGGCGATTCGGGCACGCCCTCGTGGACTGGCCGTTCCCAGAGCAACTCACCGCTGTTGAGGTCAAGGCAGAGGACCAGCCATTGATGCACCGAGGCGGGTGGTTGGGGACGATTGCCACCGAAATAGAGTCCTTTCTTGGGTTCCTCGGAGGTTCCGGTGTTAATCACCGTCGTAAGAAACAGGCGGTTCTCCCAAACCACGGGTGAAGACCAACCGCGGCCGGCAATGTCCCGTTTCCAGGCCACATTTTCCGTCGGCGACCAACGGTCGGGCAGTTGGTCACTGTGGCCAACCCCGTCAGAGTTGGGACCGCGAAACTGTGGCCAATGCTCCTGCCCCCAGGCGGCAGTCGGAGTCAATGCCAGCGGCGAGACAGCTAATGTTACGAGCAACAGCAGCGAGTTGAGCTTCATGATTTCTATCGGGTAACGAGAAAAGGGCGTGAGTCTCGAAACGCAATATAGCCGAACTGGCGGCGTTTGTTCGCCCCGAATCAAGCCGGGCGAGTGAGAACACACCTCGAGCAAATTGCGATAAACTCTGTGGACTCGATAATGTTGTGAGCTGAGCTAAACTTACGGTTATTACAAGTAGGTGAACGATTATCGGCGCGGCGGAGGAATATCTCCGAGAGCCGTGGAGATGCGCGGCTAACGGCACCGCAACGGACAGTTCACAGATAAACTTTCAAGCTAACGCCTGCGAATTTTGCCACCACCTTTTACTCACTCGGATTCATTGTCAATGGATGCTCAACTCCCGCCACGGGCTTTCAGTTTGCGGGGGGTACTAATCGGATTGGCGATTGCCTTGTTCGCTGTGGTTGTGACCGCTGCTAGCGTTTATATCCGCCGGCCTCAAGTTGAAAAGATGCGGCAATTTCTTGGCGCCGGGGCAGTGCAAGCGCTTCAACTGGGGACCCAATTCGAAATTGGGCTTTACGTAGAAGGAACTCCCGTTGCCGCTGGCGACGTGGACTGGACCGACCTCAGTGGCAGCCCAGGTTTGGGGCTGTTTCGCAAGGCACTGGTCAGCGACGGTCATTTCCGCTGGGAACTGCAAGAGCAAGAGTCGCTACAATCGCTAGAACTGACCAATCCCCGATACGCCATCGTAAAAATCTCTGGTGAAATTCCCGATTCACCAACCTCCGTGGCGGCTCCCTTGGAGCCTGTGCAGATCCTTCTGGAACTCAATTCAGGCTGGATGGGTCCGCTCAAAGGGACCGGAGCTGTCCCCTTTACCGACCGCGTGCGTCCGGCGATTCGTAATTTCATTGATACGCGGAAAGATGCAAACCGCCAACACGGACGCTAAAGCAGCAGGAATAGTCATTTCTGGGGAAGTTAAAGCGCCGGGGCATTTCACGTGCCCTGATCGGATGAATTGAGTACACTGAAAGCATCGACGCGTTTAATTGACGATGCGTTCAAATGATGCTGCGGCTAAAGGCGAAAGTCCTCAACGCCTGCTGACAGCTCTTACAGCTACAAAGCAGTTTTACTCTTATCTTCCCTCTGGCGGCTTATTTTGAACCGATCTGGTTCAGAATGCTACTAATGATGCGGGGCGAATTGATGGCCACAGTCCACGACTCAGAAGACAGCCAACCCGCGGCGCAGGCTTCAGGCAGCTCCAAGTCAGGCAGTTCGATCAAAGCCAACCCGGTCTCAGCGATTCAATTGGATCGTGAATCGGAGGACCAGGTACTATTAGTTCCCGGCAACCGTTTCTTGCTCTTTCAGGCAGTCCCAGCCTGGCTGATCAGCATGCTGGTGCACATGTTGTTTTTGATGGTGTTGGCGTTGCTAACGATCGCCACGCCCGAGGATTTCATCAATGTGCTGTCAGTTTCCAACTCGTCGGAGAACGAGGGTGAAATTGAAGAATTCACGTTGGCTGAGATTGATCCCGGGGAGTCGTTGGAAAGTGAAGAGGACACATTCGAAGAGCTGGAGCCGACGACCGAGCCGGTGCAGGAGCTGCAGCCGATTCAATTTGACCAGCCCTTGTCGGTCGATGCGATCAGCCCGGAAATGACCGATATGGTCTCGACCATCGCTCCTTCGAGCGAATTGTTGCAGTCTGTATCCTCAGCGCTTAGTCAGAATCTATCGAGCCGCAGCGGAGCGACGAAGAACCAGTTGCTGAAGCGTTACGGCGGGACGGAGGCGAGTGAAGCGGCGGTGGCCAAAGCGCTGCGATGGTTATCGCTCCATCAACTGCGGAATGGCGCCTGGACGTTCAATCACGTAGCCGTCTGCCGCGGACTCGATGGGTGCGACGGAACGTGCGACCCGTCGCGGGCCCAGGCCTTTTTTGGTGCCACTGCGATGGGGGTACTGCCTTTCTTGGGCGCTGGCCAAACCCACATGGACGGCGTGCACAAAGACAACGTCCGAGCCGCTTTAGCTTTCCTGATGACCAACGGCAAACAAAAGCGATTGGGTGGCATGGTGTGCCTCGACTTTACCGAACCGGGCGGCAACATGTACTCCCACGGACTGGTCGCCATCGCGTTGTGTGAAGCCTACGCGATGACGCAAGATCCAATGTTGATGTTGCCGGCCCAGCAAGCGTTGAACTTTATTGCTTATGCTCAGGACCCGCGGTCAGGCGGCTGGCGTTACAGTCCGAAGGCGAGCGGTGATACGTCGGTGACCGGTTGGCAAGTGATGGCGCTGAAAAGTGGTCACATGGGACATTTATTGATTTCATCGCAAACGATTGTGGGAGTTAATAACTTTCTCAACCTCGTCTCGCACGACACCGGCAGCAGATACAAGTACATTCCCGAGCACGCGGACCTCGGCGGTCACACGCCCTGCCAACCCATCGGATTGCTCA
>CAZHTX010000045.1:11917-20320 GCA_964535475.1 uncultured Pirellulaceae bacterium | reverse complement strand
TCCGCCACAGCATACCGTGGTGCTGCTCTCAGATGGGCGAAACAATCGGGGCGATTCACCGATCGAAGTGGCCGAGGAACTGGCGCGGCAAGGAATCGTCGTGGCTACCGTGGGCGTGGGGGATGAGCGGGAACCTGACGACCTCGCGATCATTGATTTGCAACATCCCCAACAGTTGAGCCCGCGGAATCTGTTGCGTGGCAAACTTCGCTACAAACGGATAATGTCCAATCCGCAGCCAACAATCGTTCGCATCGCGGATGCCGAGGGTAAGATCGTGTGGCAACAGCAGTTGCCTGACACGGCTCCCAACTTGGGCGAGTTGAATTTTGAATTTGACATCGCTGAGCAAGCTCCACAGCTTGGGGAGGCGAATTCCGAGATTGCCTTATCACGACGCACAATCCGGGACACGCAAGCGTTGCAGTTCACCGCTTCGATCGCCGCCGAAACCGCTTTGGGTGGCGATCAGATTATGGAAACGAATTTGCGGTCTGATGATCAACAACGCCAGTTTTCGATCGCCGTCATTCGTTCCGAATACCGAGTGTTGCTGTTGGCGGCCAGCAGTCGTTGGGAATTTCGCTATCTAAAAAACTTATTTGGACGCGATCCCAACTGGGATGTCACGCACGTCCAGGTGGGCCCCGGCACCGTCAATCCACAGCAACTTCCACGTGGTGGCGGAGAAGATCAATTCCCCGCTACGTTCGACGAGCTGATGAATTTTGACTTGGTCGTGATGGGGGAGGTCGATGCGACGTTATTGCCCAGCGAGCTCCCCGACTGGTTTGTCCGGTACGTTGATCGTGGAGGCGCTTTGGTCATGATCGATGGCACTCGCGATCATTTGCGGAGGCTGGCGGAAAAACAGTTAGAGCCTTTGATGCCAGTCAATTGGATCGGTGGCACGCAGGGTTTCTTTGCGGAACGCATCGAGGCGACCACGGTGGGGACTGAATCGGGTTGGTTAAACCTCATTGCGCCCGCCGCACCGGAATCGAGTGGCGGAACGGGGCAAGTGAACAAGCTCAACTGGAACTCGCTGCCACCTCCTCATCAAGTACGAATGACCAGCGCGCGGCAAGATGCGGAAGTCTTGCTGACGACTGGCGTGGCGAATCTAAACTATCCCTTATTAGTGAGGAAGAACTTTGGTGGTGGCCGCGTCTTGTATTTGGCTGCGGGAGAGACGTGGCGTTGGCGCTATTTGGTCGGTGATGCCATTCACGCCAAATTTTGGAATCAGCTTGCACTCTCGTTAATGCCACCACCGATGGCTGTCCGCAACGATGTGGGTGCGCTCGATAGCGGCAAAGTCCAATACATGGTTGGCGAGCAGGCGGCCTTGCGAGTTCGCCTGCGGAACGCCGATGGGGTCTACCAATCGGATAGTTCCGTGCAGGTTGATTTGCTCCGCGACGGCCAGGTCGTACAATCAATCCCCTTAGTTGCGGATGGACACGTGCCAGGTTTGTATCAGGGGCTGAGCGAAAGTCTGTTGGCGGGCAACTATGAAACGAGTCTGAAAGCCAGCGGTTATGGTCCGGAATTGGCCGGTTTGACGACCCAGTTCACCGTTACCGATGCGTTTTCAGAAGAGGGTATTTTTGTAGCTCGCAATCAAGAACTCCTAGCTGGTATCGCCGAGGCCGGTGGTGGCGAAACGTTAGCAGCCGACCTGGATCAGTTGGTAGACTTTCTGGCGCCACGCAGCTCGGGGCGACTGGAGCGTTCACAGACTTCGTTGTGGGATTCCTATTATTGGTTTGTGCCATTGGTTGTGCTGTTGTGCTGCGAATGGTGGACCAGGAAACGCGTGGGGCTGCCATGAGCGGTATCATTGATCCTCAGTTAGCAAAACCGATAGCCGACTTTGCCCGCCGCCGCAGGATGCTGGTCATCGTGCGCGGGTTATGTAGCACGTTGGTTGTGGCCTTGGGGTGTTTTGCGCTATTGGCGATCGCCGACTATGGATGGCTGCTGGACGAACGAACTCGCCTCTTCGGTTCGGTGGGCTGTTATGCGGTGATCCTGGTGACGTTCGGGCTGACCGTAATCTTCCCTGGCGCCGTTGGCGAGAGCCCCGTCGCGGTGGCAGCTCGCATGGAGACTTCCGTGCCTGAGTTGAAAGATCATCTGTTGGCGGCGGTTGAGCTATCTCAGGAGAGTGATCAAGCCCAACATGACTCGGCGCAGTTTCGTTATTTGCTGAGGCGGCGAGTGATCAGCGTGTTGGAAGTGATTCCGATTGCCAGCTTGCTGCCCTGGAGGCTGATCCGAACTTCGCTGATTTGGGCCGCGGGGTTGGCTTGTCTGCTGGTTATCGGTGTGCTGTTTCCCGGCTCGCCCTGGGGCCAATTATTTGCCAGAGCGATTTTGCCGACTGCTAATATCGCGCGCGTTTCCACCACCAAGATTGCCATTCTGCAACCCGAGCTAGATCAACGCTGGGTGCCGGCCGGTGAGACATTGGAGATTTTGGCCAGCATCAGTTCCCCGCGAGCGAATTTGTCCCCGCTCGTTCAATTACAAGTTGGGAACCGAGAAGTGGCTGAGCTGGAACTGCTTCCTGCTGCCGGATTTGAGGGGCTGCGTTACCGCGTGAATGTTGGCATTGGCAGTGAACCGCTGCGGTTTCGCGTGGTCGCCGGTGATGGGATAACCGCATGGCGAGCGATGGAGCCGAAGCCGCGACCCGCCATCGACGCGTTTGAGATTGAATATCAGCTGCCCGATTACACGGGACTGCCACCTCGCAAGGTCAAGGCAAGCACTGGTGATTTACGCGCGATCAGCGGTGCGACGGTGAATTTAAAGGCGCAAGTCAATCAACCCCTAGCGAAGATCGATCTCGAACTACAAATGAGACCTGCCGGCTCTCAGCAGGAAACCGACGAGCGGAAGCAACCTAGTTTTACGCGAAGCGGACCTGCTGCTTATCAAACTAGTTTGTTGATGAAGGATTCAGGAAGTTATCAGATCTCTATGACCGCGCTGGAGACGTTGTTCGACAACCCATTTTCGCCGCGGTATCAGATTCAAGTCTTGCCCGACGTTGCTCCCAAAGTGCAATTGCGGCGAGTTGGGACCCCGGCCGCCCTATGTTCCGCTCGTGACCTGTTGAGCTGGGCCACTTTTATCGAAGATGAATTTGCTGTCGCGAGTGTCAGATTTGAGTATGCCATCAACGGTGAACCGTATCAGGCATCGGATACCGAATTGGCCATTGAGGTCGATGCGGAAATGTCGGAGCCGCAAAGCTATCGGGTGATCAGCAGGAGTGCTTGGCAGTGGGATCTCCAGCAACTATCGCTCAAACCTGGTGATCTCCTGCAAGCTCGCTTGACGGTCCGCGATTTGAAAGGGCAATCCACCACGACGGAGCCGGTCGTATTGCGAATCGCCAACGATCGATTTGCCGCGGATCGGCACCTGTATTTGCGAGGTCGCAGTCAACTCGTGGCGTTGTTGGACGCGTGGGCGGCCGGCGCGACTGCCGACTCGGAAACCACGCTGGCCGAGAATCTCCCAGCGGCGATCGAGAGCACCATGCGTTGGTTGCTGGAACGCAAACCTGCCAGCGGAGATTTGGTGGAACTGGAGTGGGGCTGGCAGCTGTTTCACGAGTTGAATCGAGAGCCGGAAGATGAAAGCGTGCTGGAGCAGCGGAATCAACTGGTTGCCGCGGCCAGAACTTTCAACGCTTACACGGCCATCGATGCTTTCGCCGCTGACCTGTTGGGGCTGGATGCAGAGTTGCAACGCGTGCTGGCGGTTGGCGGACGGCAACCGGCCGCTTGGCTGCGCCGCCAAGGCGAGTTGTGCGTGGAGTATTTTCGCGATAACGCACAGCAGATTGGGATGGTGCTCGACGCGGTTCCCGAACCAACGGCTCGTGAATTGCGAGGACTTTCCCAGCGGTATCGCGATTTGGCCGACAGACTGGAGGACCAAATTGAGCAAGCGGACCAGCCGACGCGATGGATGGCTGAGATCAAGAACTTGCACAATGAGCTGCTGGGCCGCAGCGGAAATTTGATACTCGAAGGGGGAGTTCCTCACCGGGCCAACGATGCGTTGCGGAAACTGCACGGCATGCTGCCACCCAAGGCGATTGTCTTGCGGAACCTTGTCGATGCCACATTGCAAGTCAGTCAGTTGTCGAAACAGCGCGGCGAATTAACCGATGCGAGGGCGTTAACCGCACTCAATGAAGACTTGGAAAAATGGGAACGTACGCAGGAAGAGGTTTTTAATAACTTTCTGCAGCGTGTCGACCAGCACCTTGAAGTACACCGTTTGCGGCCTGATTTCTCAGCCGAGTTGCTAGCGGATTTGACGCTCTGCAAACAGGCGATCAGCGCGTTGGTTTCGCTGCCGGAGGTAAAGTTTCAGACGTTGCGGGGTGTCGCCGCGGCCGATACGGGTGGGCAGATAATCGCTCGCCACGAACACCTGAAGCGAGCTGCCAACGCTTGCGAAATATTGCTGGCCGGTCAGCAGGTGCGCGCCGCCGAAGCGGTTTGGAGGCCATTGTTGATTGATGAACGCTGGAGTGAATCGCCTCGGCTGCGACGTTTGGAAAACCCCAGGCGTTGGGACTACTTTGTTGTGTTGATCGATGAGGCCGCGCGAAAACTTAGAACGACGCAAATCGATTCAACCATCGCCGGTCGGATTGATCGCGTCCGTTACGATTCGCCGGCCGACATCGTTGGTCCCAATTTGTCGAATCGCCGGTGGGATGGCAAAACCACATCCAGCGTGGCGGACGACCTGGCAACGATTCATGACCGTTGGCTTGCTGCCACGGGGGAATTAACCGAGCCAATGGAGCTCGCGCGTCAAGTATTGAGGGAATATCTGCCGGAGAGTTTCGGTGAGTCCGGGGCTGAACCGCTGGAGGTGGCCGCCAACGATGGCTCGGAAAATGTCGCTGCGGAACAGGCTACGGAACAGGCCGCTGCGGAGATGCCGGAGAATTCTGAGACGTTGTTGCAAGAGTTGGCTGCGGCGCTTTCGGCTGGTCAGGAATCTGCGCAAAGTTTGCTGGAGCGTTTAGAGCGAGAGATCCCCAAGAGCCCGCCGCTGCAAGCGGAACTTTCGGCTGTCTCGCAGCAGATTGTGGAGCAGGCCGTGAGCGGTTTGGCGGAAGCGGAAAGGCGTGAGTATGACCTGCGGCGGCAATTGGAACAGAATGACCCGGAAGTCAAACAAGCTAAACGGCTGCTCGCGGAACGCATCAACGATTTGGGGCGACAGGCTGAGGACGTGCGGCAGAATCTGATTGATCAAGCGCGAGGTGCCGCGGCCCGCGGTGCGGTGCCGGAGGCTGCCGAGCAACTTGGGCAAGTGGCCGAGCGGATGTCAAAGTTGGCAAATACGGCGGGTCAGGCCAACGAAAATAAGTTAATGACCGAGTTGGCGGAACTCGCTGAAGATACCAGCAGTCAGCTGGCAGCCGCTCAACAGCAATTACAAAAAGCCGAAGCGGCCACAGCAGCACGACAAGCGAACGCTATCGAGGATAACCAAGGGAACCGCGCGCGGACTCGCGAGCAGATGCAAACCACCATGCAACGTGCACAAACCCAGCGAGTGCGGAACGCGGAGCAGCGTGAACGTCAATGGAATAATTTGGCCCGTGTCCTCGAAAAGGACCGCCAACGCGCCGAACAACAAGTGGATCGTCAGCGCAAAGATTTGAAGCGCGCGGAGAACCAGCTAACGCAACGGCCGGACGATAGCGGTCGCCAACGGGCGGTGCGAGATGCGGAGCGAAATTTAGCCCAGCAACAACAATTGGCCGAGATCCTGCAACGCCAAGTAGAAGCCATCAAAACGGAGGTTGCCGCGGCGAAAGCGATGGTTGCCGAGCGGAAAGGAGCGGCCAAGCCGAAATTGACCGCCGATAATCCGGCTGCCGAATCGGCTGCCCAGTTGGCGGCAACGGCGAGCGATGAATTGACGCAGTTAGCCCAATTGGCCGATCAAATTCGAGCCGACAGCGGCGTTCAAAATGAGGTCCCGTCGGCGTTGGCCGTGTCGCCTCAGACGGCTCGGGATGCCGCGAACCGGCAACGTGCACTCGCCAACCAAGTGGAACAGATTGCCGAAAGTTTGGCCCGCGCGGCGAGGCATGAAGGTCGCTTGGGTGGCACCGCAATGGCGCGGCAGCTGGCTGGCGCGGCCGAGCGAGTCCAGGCGTTAGCCAATCAACCGCTGGCCGCCGCGGGGCAGATGGCGGAGCGTGCCCAAGCCGCTGGGGCCGAGCTCGAGGCGGACCCGGCGAACATCACGCCCGCTGCCGTGGACGGTTTGCCGACGGCGGTCAGTTTGGCAAATGCGCAACAGAAAATCGCTGCCGAGCTGGGACGGGTCAACGCACTCGCGGAAGCTGGTAGAAATCAATCATCTAGTGACGGAAATCAATCATCTGCTGAAGGAAATCAATCAGCTAGTGACGGAAATCAGTCACGCTCGGCTGCTACTGCCGCTGCTGGCTCGAATGCAGCCGGTGAGCGAAGTTCCGAATCGTGGGCGGAACTTGGTCCCCCGGCAGCTCAAGCGCAGTTGATCGACGATCTTGACCGCTTGCTGAATCAAAATCCTGAAGCGAACGTGTTGCAGCAATCACCGCTGTTGGCCGAAGCGGCAGCGGCAAGCCAGCGTCAGCAAGCCGCTCAATCAGCTCAAGCACGTGGGCCAGCGACTGCCGCGGGGCAGCCTGGGGATCAACTGGCCGGATCGCAACTGGCAGAAGCGATGATAGCAGCGGAGGTGATGGCAGCGGGTGAGCCCTCGGCAACTGGGTCGGGAGAGTTTGGTGAGCCGAGCGAGAGTGTGTTGGGGAGGCTCGATACCAACCGTCGGGCGGCGGTCGCGGCGGGGAGTCGTGAGGATTGGGCCGAACTGCGAGAGCGACGGCCCGACGATGTTGCCGAGGAGACAAAGTCCGATTTGCCACCCCGTTACCGGCGGCAAATCGAAGCTTATTTTCGTGCTTTGGCCGAGCGAGCCCAGTGAGGAGTTTGCATATGATCCGCAGCGATGCGAGCCGCGTGAATTTTGGGATTTCGATGGGCGGCAAATGGTTGAACTGCATCATCGTGGTGCTGGGATGCTGTTGGCAGGCGCCCCCCGTTGCGGCTCAATCACCAGCTCAACCTGGTCAACCTGCGCAACCACCGGCAACATCCGCGAGCTCGGTGTCAGAAACTGTTGGTGGCGGCGAGCATGCGGCTGTGGAGTTGGCAGTGGAACGGGGAGTGGCTTATCTGCTCTCACAGCAGCAAGCCAGTGGTGGGATCCATGATCGTGACTATGAAACCACAATGACTTCGCTGGCCCTGATGTCGATGGCTGCGGTGGGGCATCAGCCGGGCGAGTCGACGCCGGCTGGGACGGCAATGGTTCGCGGGTTGGACTTTGTGTTATCCGAGGGTAGACAAGATCCGCAAGGCTATTTTGGCCGCAAGGATCGATCCCGCATGTATGGTCATGGCATCACTTCGTTGATGTTGACTGAATTGCTGGGGATGGGAGTCGATGCTTCACAGGACCAACGTATCTATCAAGCTTTGGATCGAGCATTGCAGCTGACCTTGGCCGCGCAGGCGGTACCCAAGCCGCGGCAGTTTCAAGGAGGTTGGCGATATGAACCCGATTCGCGGGATGCTGATTTATCCGTTTCCGTGTGGCAATTGATGGCGATGCGTTCCGCCAAGAATGATGGTCTGAAAGTACCGGCGGAGGCGATTGAGTTGGCGGTGGAATATCTGCAAGGTTCTTACACGGGGCGACCAGTAACGGGGCGACCAGTAACGGGGCGACCAGCTGGGGGCCAACTTGCGGCCGAGCAAAATGGTGGATTCTCCTATATGCCCCGGCAGAATAGTCCCTCATTTACGATGTCGGCCGCTGGTCTGCTGGCCTTGCAGGTGTGTGGGCGATACGAAGCGCCCGAGGTGCTCGGCGCGGCCAATTGGCTGCAAGAGCGGCAGTTAAATTGGCAGGATCGATTTTTCTTTTACGGCTGTTATTACTATGCGCAGGGCATGCATCAGCGTGGCGGCGCCTTGGCCAGCACGTCGCAGCAGAACGTGGAAAAGATGTTGCTGGCTCATCAAGCTGAGGATGGTTCATGGCAATCGTCTGACAATCAAGAGCGTAACGCGGGACGGGTGTACGCGACCAGCTTGGCCCTGCTCAGCCTGTCGGTCCGTTATCACTACTTACCGATCTATCAACGCTAAGCACCTATCCTCAGCCGCAACGCGCCAGCGTGCGGTTCTGCGGAACTGGAATCAGCCGCAACGCGCCAGCGTGCGGTTCCGCGGAACTGGAATCAGCCGCAACGCGCCAGCGTGCGGTTCTGCGGAACTGAAATCAGCCGGAACG
>CAZHTX010000045.1:0-11817 GCA_964535475.1 uncultured Pirellulaceae bacterium | reverse complement strand
GTTTCAGGGAACTGGAATCAGCCGCAACGCGCCAGCGTGCGGTTCTGCGGAACCGTAATCAGCCGCAACGCGCCAGCGTGCGGTTCTGCGGAACTGAAATCAGCCGGAACGCGCCAGCGTGCGGTTCCACGGAACCGTAATCAGCCGCAACGCGCCAGCGTGCGGTTTCAGGGACCCGGAATCAGCCGCAACGCGCCAGCGAGCGGTTCCGCGGAACTGGAATCAGCCGGAACGCTCCAGCGTGCGGTTTCAGGGAACTGGAATCAGCCGCAACGCGCCAGCGTGCGGTTCTGCGGAACTGTTAGCCGCTTTGGCGCTAGCCGCGGTTATTTAGGGTTTTCGGATAGGTACTTAACGGGGCCTTGCATGATTACTCGGGTTCTGCGGTTCGTTCCGGCGGCTGAGAAAATAGGTGACAAATTTGGGCTAGGCAAACTGAAACATGAAGCACTCGCTAACCGAAAGAGACCACTAGCGAAGCCGAGGGCTTCGTTTTAGGAGCGATCAGCGTAAGGAGACTCCGGCTGGCCAAAATCCCTATCCTTCCTGAGGCACTCTCCGATGCGATTTAACCACGAGTTTCTCTTGGTCTGCGAATCCTCCGTCGATCCCGCAAGTTCTGGCGGAAGCTGGCGGTTTGTCATCGAGCATCTCGATGGCACCCCGTTTTTGGAAGCCAGCGACATCGAACCTGGAGACAGCAATCGGTTGAGTCTGCTGGCGGTGGTGCGAGGTTTGGAAGCTTTACCTGGCCCGGCCGCCGTGACGATGTTGACCAGCAGTCGGTATGTGATTCGCAGTCTAAGCGACAGCTTGCCGCGTTGGCGCAGCGCCGATTTTCACTGGGAGCATTTTGGACAGATGTTGCCGATCACAAATGCCAATTTGTGGCGTCGGATTGACCATGCGTTAAACATTCACACCGTAAGCGCTTGTTGCGTTGCACCTCCCACCCGCGTGGGCACGGCGGATGGCCGGAGAATTGTCCCGGCGTCGCAGCAACCGGAGGGCTCTCCGGAGGCAGCGGCTTCCCGCTCAGATCGCCCAGATCGGCTGTCCACCGTCTCCGATAGTCTCCGTCGCTGGCTGATTGCTCAATGTGGAGTTGTCGCCGGGGGGGCCCAGAGAGGCAGCGGACTGGCGGTTGCTTAGCATTTGCGCCCCCTTGAAAAATAGACTTGAATTGCCAACAACAGCCTTTGGAAACTACGAAAGTAAAGTCATTATGCACACGGAAGTATCGCTCGCTCAGTTGGGACGGTTAATCGAAGGCTCACATGCGGACCCGGCATCCCTGTTGGGACCGCACCGCATTGACTATCAGGGGCGACCGGCAACGGCGGTGCGGACGTTTGTTCCCGATAGTCAGCAGGCTTGGTTGATCGATGGGGCCCAGGGCGTGCCACGGCCGATGCGGCGATTGCACCCCGCCGGTTTTTTCGAAGCGATTCGGCCACTAGAAGACGACTCCGTTCCTTACCGTATCCGCGTAGCCAAACGCTCCGGCGAGATTATCACCATGCAAGATCCCTACGCGACACCATCTATCCTCAGCGACTTTGACCGCTATCTCATTGGCGAGGGTCAGCATCGCCGGCTCTATGATCGCCTCGGCGCTCAAGTCCGTACCGTTGCCAACACGCCGGGAGTGAACTTTGCCGTCTGGGCTCCCAACGCCCGCGCCGTGCAGATTATCGGCGACTTCAATGATTGGGATGGCCGTCAGCATGGCATGCGAGGCAGCGCGGCGGGCATTTGGGAGTTGTTCGTTGATCAGGCGGAGCCGGGACAGTGTTATAAGTATCGTTTGCTCGACGCTAACGGACACTGGGTTGATAAGAGCGATCCAGTTGGTTTCGCCGCTGAGTTGCCTCCCCGCACCGCGTCGGTCGTGGCCGATTTAGCAGACTACCAATGGCAGGACGATGCCTGGATGGCGAAGCGACGCGAGCACGACGCGTTGGCTAGTCCGATGTCGATCTACGAAGTCCACTTGGGCAGTTGGATGCAAGGTGGATCGCGATCGCACGGTTGGTTTAATTACCGTGAACTGGCCGAGCGGTTGGTCGAATATTGTCAACGCATGAACTTTACCCACTTGGAATTGATGCCCGTCAGTGAGCATCCATTTACAGGTTCCTGGGGGTATCAAACGGTCGGTTATTTCGCCGCCACCAGCAGGTTTGGTTCGCCACAAGACTTTATGTACTTCGTCGATTATTGCCATCAACATGATATCGGCGTGATTCTCGACTGGGTGCCAGCGCACTTTCCTCGAGACGCCCATGGATTAGCGCATTTTGATGGCACGGCGTTGTACGAGCATGGGGATCCACGGCAGGGCCAGCATCCTGACTGGGGAACAAATATCTTTAACTATGGCCGGAATGAAGTCAGGAATTTCTTGGTCTCCAACGGCTTGTTTTGGCTTGACAGATATCACATTGACGGTCTCCGTGTCGATGCGGTCGCGTCGATGATCTATCTTGACTACAGCCGCGAGCATGGTGAGTGGATTCCCAACGCCTACGGTGGTCGGGAGAACCTCGAAGCGTTGCATTTCCTGCGTGACTTTAACACGGCGGTGGCGGAGGATTATCCGGGCGCGTTGACCATTGCCGAGGAATCGACTGCTTGGCCGGGAGTTTCCCGCCCCGTTGAGGACGGCGGTTTGGGCTTTTCGCTGAAGTGGAACATGGGTTGGATGAACGACTCGTTGCGATATTTTCACAACGATCCCATCCATCGCCAGTACCATCATAATGAACTGACCTTCAGCTTGATCTACGCTTTTACGGAAAACTTTGTGTTGCCGCTTTCGCATGACGAAGTGGTGCATGGTAAGGGCGCGCTGCTCAGTCAGATGCCGGGCGATTTATGGCAAAAGTTCGCCAATTTGCGACTGCTATATTCTTACATGTGGACCCACCCTGGGAAAAATCTGTTGTTCATGGGTGGCGAAATCGGCATGTGGAACGAATGGAATCATGATCGCGGCGTGGAATGGTCACTGCTCGACTTTGATACTCACCGGGGCATTCAACAATGCGTGGCTGACCTCAATCGGTTAGTGATCGAGAATCCAGCACTCTACCGAAATGATTTTTCCGGTGATGGTTTCGAGTGGGTTGATTGCATGAGTGCCACCGACAGCGTGCTGGCTTATCTCCGCAAATCAGATCGCGACGATCCACCGTTGCTGGTCTGCTGTAACATGACCCCGGTGGTCCGCCCGACGCATCGGGTGGGTGTGCCGACGGGCGGTTTTTGGAAAGAGATTTTCAACAGCGACGCGGCGATTTACGGCGGCAGCAACGTGGGCACGCATCCCGGAGCCCAAGCGACCGGGCATGGGCATCATGGCCGGCCCGATTCGTTGCTGATCGACTTGCCGCCGTTGGCCGTGACCGTGTTTCGCCACGAGGGTGGCTGAGTAAACGCCCCGGAAAGCGATTTCCAGGGGGGCGTTTAGCCGCCGGCGGTTTGCGTTATAATTGGGGTGGTCGCGGGCGATTGCCTGCGATGCCTCCCTTCCTAATCTTTGCGAGCGAACACAGATGCCCGTGCAAATGCAACTGGCGCGGATCATCATCAGCGAAATCAGCGAGAACCAGGTGATCTACCTGCGTGAGATCGACGGTGATCGTCAGTTTCCGATCTTGATCGGTATCTTTGAGGCTACCAACATTGACCGTCGGGTCAAAGAAAACTACCAGCCTCCTCGCCCGCTGACTCACGATTTAGTCGTCACCGTCGCCGAATCACTCGGCGCGGAAGTCGACTCGGTGGTGATTTCGGAACTGAGAGAACACACCTACTTTGCCAAGTTACGGCTGAAGCGTGATGGGGAATTGATCGAGATCGACTCGCGGCCTTCCGATGCGATCGCAGTCGCGGTGACCTTTCAACCGCCGTTGCCCATTTATGTGTCCGAAGAAGTGCTAGATGATGCTATGAAACCCTAAGAACCTGTCCGAAAACATAAAAAAGGCCCGCGGCTAGCGCCGTCGGCTCACAGTTTTCGGATCGGCTCTAAATGAAGGGGTTGGCCGGAAAATGAAAAAGGGCGTGGTTCCCTTGAGAAACCACGCCCTTATCGTTCGTCGCATTCAAAAGCCGCTGTTCGCAGTCTTTGTGCCAGTCCAGCGAAAGCTACTAATTGATTGAGAGTTATTACGCTGAATGTTACGACTAGTAGGTGAAAGTCATACCCAAGTCGATACCTTGCAGCCAAAAACCGTCGTCTTCGATCGTGTAGCCGATAGATTGCGAACCGGCCAGGTCGGAGAGGACACGCGTGCCGTCGAGCACTGGGTTAATTTGATTACCAGCCAGGGCTACGTTGTTCCAGTAGATGAACGAGTAACCGATGGTGAAGTTGATTTGCTTGCGAGGCGAGTAGCCGAGTTGAATGCCCAACTCGGGAGCGAAGCTGAACTCGTCTTGCTCATGCAGGCCTTGCTGACCCTGCACGTAGAAGCCGTTGGCGAAATTATTGCCCGGGCCGGGTGGATCTGGGAAAGCGGCTGAACGCGACGCTCCCGCGATGCGGACCCGTTGGTTCATGTTTCCAAGGTGGACCTTAGAGAGCGTTGTCAACGACCATTTTCCACGATTGAACATCGTCTCGATACCCAATTGTCCGCCGTAAAATCGGTTTTCCGCGTCGTAAGTGTCGCGGAACGAACGAACTTGAAAATTGTTCGAATTCGAGCGGCTCTCGAGTGTCAATTTGTCATCGATCGCGAAGGAGCTGAAACCGCCAATCAAATCGATGCTGTAGTTCGAACCGGTGTCGAAGTTCAGTCGACCGTAGACTTCAGTTGCGATTAAATCCAGTTCGGAAACTGCTCGGAAATCCCCAGTCACGTTGCCTGGTTGCCCTGAAACCAACAGCTGTTGGAACTCAGGTCCGCCGAGAGCGGTCGTGTTGAAAAACGGGCGCCCGATGAAATTTGCTGGGTCGCTGCTGCTTGCGGTGAATTCCTCTTCATCGCCGAACAAGCCCCAGAAGCGGGCTCCGATGCCGAAGGTTCCGTCACCAAAGTAGTGGCCGTAGTCCAATCGAAAACCAGGAGCAAAGCCGCTGTCAATCGGATCGCCGAACTGATTATCGAAGTTCGGCCCGGTGGTTAGCAATGGCGGTGAGTCTCGTTCGCCAGCAAACCACAGCAGCGTTTCCGCGCGGAACCAGTTTCTGGACGGCGCTTTCACGCGAGCGGGGCGGTAACTGCTGGTTGTCCCACTGGCAAAAACAGGGTATGCTTCTGTATAGCTGGTGTCGTGTGCGGCCGCGTCAGCGATTTCCGACACGGGCATCGGTTGCGGAGCTTGCAAGGAACTAGGTTCCGAGGCAATATCCCCGACGAACGACATGTCACCGACAAAGTCGTCATCAATGGCTGCAGCGGGAGTGATCTCACTGTCGAAGTCTAGATCACCAACTAGGCCCACCGCTCCATCTCCCGAGGTTGATTTTTGATCAACGCCGGGGTGGTGAAGGCTGGGGGTTCCGCGATCCTGAGCATTGACTCGCGCGGCTGCCACGAGCAGCATGGCAAGAGTCATCGTGGTTATGGAGCGTTTCATTATGACGGCCTATCGATCCGTGTTTTGCTGGCACAACTGCCCTTACAGGATCGACCGCTTTGGGCGGTAATTGCAGAAGACTCGGAATGCTCGGAATAGTCTTCGCAAACCCCCTAGCTTCCGCCAGTTTCGTAGGAAAAATGGCTGCCCATTTTGTGGCTGGGCGATATCATGAGAAGAACTTGCGGATTGCCTCGAAATATTCAGGAAAAGTTGGATGTCATCGCCAGAAACCGAACCAGGTACCCCTGTTTCGCTCAGCGTGAACCAAACGGCTGCCGGAGAGCGACCCTCCGAGGGGCAGTCGACTTCCGCTGCTCAATCACCGACTCCCCTAGCATTGCCCCCCGAAGAGATCGTGGCGGATGAGTTAACCACGGCCGATCCGTTGGCCGTGATTCGCGACGATGTTGGCTTGGCATTCGGCACTTGGGTTTCGGTGGGGATGCGTCCTCGGCTGCTCCGTTGGCGGCGTTGGTTGCAGCAGATCACTGAAATCGAACCGGCGCTGCGGGCTGAGTCAGACTCCGATTTGCGAAAACGCAGCTTGGCGCTGCGGTATCGCGCGAAATCTGGCGAGTCGCTCAAGTCGTTGCTATCGGAAAGTTACGCGTTGGTGCGCGAAGCGGGGCGGCGAGCGTTGGGGATGCGGCACTACGATGTCCAGCTGGTCGGCGGCATGTCGTTGTTCGAGGGCTGTATTGCCGAGATGCAGACCGGTGAAGGTAAAACGCTGACCGCTACCCTGCCGTTGTACTTGCACAGCCTCGTCGGCAAGGGTGCCCATTTGGCGACGGTCAATGATTACTTGGCTCACCGGGATGCCGAGTGGATGCGGCCGCTGTTTGAGTTCTTAGGTTGCTCGGTGGGTGTGATTCAGACTCCCGATGACCAGGGAGGTCGACGAAAGAGCTACGGTTGCGACGTCACTTACGGCACGGCTAAAGAGTTTGGCTTTGATTTTCTCCGCGACCGTTTACTGCTCCGAGCTCAAAACCGTCTTGGCTCCAACTCCTTGGGCGATGTGCAGTCCCAGTTCGCCACCAGTGGCGACCAACCGGTGATGCGGGGTGTGCACTTCTGTTTGGTCGATGAAGCGGACAGCATTCTTATCGACGAAGCTCGCACGCCACTCATTATTGGATCGATCGAGGATACGGTTCGCGATCAAATCGTGGAGACGTACCACTGGGCAGCGGAGCACGCCCCCAGGTACGAGGAGGATGAGCACTATGAAATCGATGATGAGACAAAAAAATATGAATTGACTGGTCGCGGTCGCAGCCTCGTCCGTTCGCTACCCAAATCCGATTTGGTGCGGACCATGGGCTTGGTCGATCTATACGAGTACACCGAGCGGGCGATTAAGGTTTACAAAGAGTTTTTGCTCGATCGTCAATACGTGATTCGCCCCGGTCAACAGGGTGAAGAAATCGTCATCGTCGACGAGTTTACCGGGAGGTTGGCTGAGGGTCGGAAATGGCGTGACGGTATTCATCAAGCGATCGAGGCGAAGGAGAATATCACGATCTCGGTGCCCACCGGCCAAGCCGCTCGCATCACCGTTCAGGATCTCTTCCTGCGGTACAAGCAATTGGCCGGGATGACCGGTACGGCCGCCACCAGTGCCCGCGAACTGCGTCGCATCTATCGCACCCCCGTGATCCGCGTGCCCACCAATCGCCCTCCACGCCGCGTGCGATTGTCCGACCGAGTTTTCGGCACGATGCAGGAAAAATTTGTCGAGATCGTGGCGGAAGTCAAGGAGATGATTGAGCAGGGGCGCCCCGTCTTGATCGGAACGCGGTCGATCGATAAATCCGAATTGCTTTCTCAACTGCTCGACGCCGAGGCGATTGAACATGAAGTTCTGAACGCTAACAAAGTTGCCGAGGAAGCCGAGATTGTGGCGCGGGCTGGCACGCCCGGGAAAGTCACCGTGGCAACCAACATGGCGGGGCGTGGTACCGACGTTAAACTGCTGGGCGAAGTCGAACAGATCGGTGGGATGCATGTCATCTGCACGGAATTGCACGACGCGGCCCGGATCGACCGCCAGCTGATCGGACGTTGCGGACGTCAGGGGGACCGCGGTTCCTACCGCCAGTACTTGTCACTCGACGATGATATCTTGAAAAACGGTTTTGGTCCTGAAAAGGCCGCCAAGCTGAAACAGCTGGGGGAAAATTCAAACGGCCCCTTTCACAGCATGGCGGGCTCGTTCCGCAAAGCGCAAATGCGAGTAGAGCGGAAGCATTTCCGAGATCGTATGGTGTTGTTGCACCATGAAAAAGAACGCAAGAAATTGCAACGCGAAATCGGCCAAGACCCCTACCTGGATACTCCCGATTGATCGCCCCTTAGCCCTCGCAAGATGGTACCCAGCATGACAGCCGCCCCGCCGCCGACGAACAGCTCCCCGGTGGGAGCTGTGGCACAATCCGATCAGCCGTCCCACTCGCCATCATCGCAGCCACAGCGGTCATCCTCGAGCGTGATGGCTCGCAACGTGCTGATTTTGGCGGCCTGTTATAACTTGCTGTGGGGTGGTTGGGTGGTGCTGCGTCCACTCGATCTGTTCGTCTGGACCGGGGCACCTGCTCCCTTGTATCCGGGGATCTGGCAATGCGTTGGGATGATCGTGGGGGTTTATGGAATTGGCTACGCGATTGCCGCCAATGATCCTTACCGTCATTGGCCCATCGTGTTGGTCGGACTGTTGGGGAAACTGTTTGGGCCACTCGGTTTTCTAATAACTCAGATCGTGCCCGCCCCAACCGATACCGCTCAATTGCCGCTGAGTTGGGGGCTGACGTTGATCACCAATGATCTCATCTGGTGGATCCCGTTTACGGCTATTCTGATCTCCGCTTTTCGTTTCCACACCGCGCCTGGAGACGTGCCGAGCGACGTGCTCAGTATTTCCGAGGCCAACCAACGGTTCCGCACACAGCATGACGTCACGCTAGCTGCACTTTCTTCAGACCAACCCGTGATGCTTTTGTTTCTCAGGCATTCGGGGTGCACGTTTTGTCGCGAAGCGCTCAGCGACTTTGCCCGCAGCCGTCAGCAATTGGAGTCCCAAGGTGTCACGCCGGTGTTGGTCCATATGGGAGATAACGACGAGCAAGCTGGTTTCTTTGCCGCTTATGGAGTCGACGACGTGCATCGCGTCAGTGATCCTCAGCAATTGCTTTACCGTGCCTACGATTTAGATCGCGGCGGTTTTCAGCAATTGTTGGGGCCACGAGTTTGGTGGCGAGGTTTTAAAGCCGCCATCTTGCGCCGTCATGGGGTCGGCAAACTGGTTGGCGATGGGTTTCAGATGCCAGGAGTGTTCCTAGTTCACAACAATCGAGTGCTGGCGGCGAAACGTCATGACACGGCCGCCGAACGCCCAGACTATTGCCAATTTGTGGCGGCAGGCCAGCGAGCACTTTAACTGCCGCAGGATCGTGCAACTTATCTGATCGGCGGACTGGCACCGGCTGCCATGTCCCCGCCCACGATCCGCCAATAGATCAAGCTGGCCGCTTGCTGCGGCATCAGCATTTGACGTTGGCTGGCTGGCAACCGCTGGTGCATCAATTCAAATAGGTCGGTAAGGATTGCTCGGCTGTCGCCGTAATAGCTGTGTCCGAGCAGTGATAAATCAATGCCCGAAACATCAATGGTTTCGATTCCTGGCACCACCACGATGTTGGCTCCCGCATCACCGGCTCGCGGATAGCCATGGACTTGTTTGGATGCGATCAAGGCGCGGTCATTCGAGGAGGCGTACAGCGTTACCTGCTCCGCCGTGCCGAGGATCCGGTTCGCCAAGTCACGACGGAAGTAATCGGCATCAATATCGGGTGCCGCCAACACCACGCGGTCGAATAGGGGAGGGGAGTCATTGCCGCGGATTAGATTTATTTCGCTCAAGGCCGCGGTCAGTGCTCGATTTCCCATGCTGTGGGCAACCAAGTTGATGGAGCGGGCCCCGCTTTTGGAAGCCAAATCCGTAAGGAAATCACGCAGATGGCTGACAGTCCATGCGACGTTGTTTTCATCCACTTTATAACCCAGCAACGTGCCTTGACTGGGCCAGCTATAACAGACCGGGACCCCGCGAAATGGCAGATCGACGGCCAATTGCGCTGTCCTTCTCACGGCTGATTCAAAATCGACATTATAACCATGGATGAACACCATTAACTCGCGTTCGGAAGTCTCCTTCAAGCTAGCTTGCATGCGACGATAAAAATCGTTGTCGCTTAATTCCGTCGCGCTGGTCATCACAATATGTTTGCTCTGATCCTCAGCAAACTCAAATCGCAAAATGCTGGGGCGTTCGACTTGCCCGCGCTCGTGGCTCGCCGGTACCGTGACTTCGGCAATGCCCTGCGTGAGTACGCCCCGCTCCGCCGTGTAGGTCACGCCAGTCTTCTCAATGTTGGCGACTCCACGACTGACCATCGTCACAGCCAGCAAGGCACAGCCACCCGCTGCGAGACCTGCCGCGGCTCCCAGCTTGCTCCGCCCACGAAACAAAGAGAGCACCGTTACGAAGAAGCAGATGCTGCCGAAGCCGATCAATGCCAACACGGGCGCTCGCTCGCCGCTCATGCCGTAGGCCCCCAGCGGTACGGCATCGGGGGCTCGGTCGGTGGCATAATAGACGGCGACCGTGGCAAACTGGTCATCCGCCGAGACCGTCGCGCCGGTTGGTAAGCTTGCGAAGGGCGTTTCGCCATATGAATCGCTGGGTGGGTTGCTCGGTAAATCGCTGGGACTGGCCGCCTCTGCACGCTGTGATTGCACGCCCAGGCTGTTCGTTCTGCTGTTTTTTTGGGCCAATGGCCTCGGCTGCTCCGACGGTGCCATGATCGAAGAATCCGGACGCACGACTCGCGGTGGTGTGACGGCGAAGCCTTCTGAAGTTGCTCCCCCGCGATACGGATCTATCGCAGAGCTGCCACTACTGGCTGGATTTGGTTCATCATTGGACAGCGGAATTGGTAATTGTGTTGCCCCGGTGTTGGGGATTTCCGCGGGCAGCATGGTTGCCGTGGGATCCTCGGTGGAATGTTCGCTTTGCTGCGCCGATTCGCTTGAGCAACCAATCAACAGCCCGCTGAAAAATAGCAGGCAGATACCCGGCCAGCGTGTGGGTCGGCTGTTAGGAGTGATCATCGGAGCATCCATCGGATTCGCGGGGGTGCGGAGTCGCCATTCTTCACCCCTCGCGTTTATCAAAATCGACCGCCGGCTGTCGAGATCAAGATCGCGGCATGGGGTTTGCTCCTCCTGTGTGTGGCGGTTGAAAACAACCGGAAAGCCGCTGTTTGAGCTGATTTTCACTAACTGCAATGCGAGGTTTTCAATGCTTTACTACGCCCTTATCTTTTTTGTACTGGCACTGATTGCTGCTGCCCTCGGGTTTGGTGGTATCGGGGGTGCTTTGGCAAGTGTGGCCCAAATTTTAGCAATCGTCTTTATTGTGCTGTTCGTTCTGAGCTTGATTTTTGGCCGTCGCGTCGGCGCCTAAGGGTTGAGTGGAGTTCGAGTGCCTACTTGCTATTGAACTAAGCTTGCGAGATGTTCAGGATTCTGCGGGCACCGCGTTCGGTGATTGTTCAGCCGCAATGAAATCGAATCCTCATCCGTGCCCCGCGGGGCAGCGTACATTCGCATGCAACCGAGCTCTCCGCCATCAGATTCATGTGCTCCGCCATCCGCCACGTTTGATTTACTCGCCACCTGCGGCTTTGGACTGGAAAAGCTGGTCTGCTACGAACTCAGCACTTTAGGGTACGAAGGCCGCGTCGTTTCGCCGGGATTCGTTGCTTTTCAAGGCAATGCTGAGGCCGTTTGCCGAGCGAATATTTGGCTGCGAACGGCTGATCGAGTGCTGATCCAACTTGGCCATTTTCCGGCGGCAGATTTTGATGCCCTGTTCGAGGGGGCCAAACAGGCGGCCTGGGAAAACTGGATCGGAGCCTTGGATGCGATTCATGTCACGGCTCACTCGGTGCGTTCTCAACTGCATAGTGTGCCAGCGATTCAACGAACCGTGAAAAGGGCCATCGTTGATCGACTTTGCCAAGTTTTTCAGGTCGACACGCTGCCCGAAACCGAAACTGCTTACGAAGCTCGTGTGGCTTTGATCGCCGACCAGGCTTGGTTGACTCTCGATACGACCGGCCCCAGTTTGCATCGACGCGGATACCGTTTGAAATACCGACG